>JACPDI010000050.1 GCA_016184105.1 Acidobacteriota bacterium | reverse complement strand
TCACGTCCGGGGCCGCAATTCCAGTCGAACCGGAACAAAACGCGGATGGCGAGCGGCGCATCCTCTGGACGTAACATGGCGCGGCGCTGGTTCAAGGAACGCTGGACGCAGGTCGTGCCGTGGACGATCGAGCGCTCCGCGTTCGTGTTGTGCGCCAGCCTCGCGCTGCTTCTGCTCTTCTCGCAGTGGCGTCCGATCGGCATCGAGATCTGGTCGGTCGAGAACGCCGCCGCACGCGTTGCGCTGTGGACGCTGTTTGCCCTCGGCTGGACGACGGTCCTCGCCGTGACGTTCGCGATCAATCACTTCGACCTGTTCGGGCTGCGCCAGGTGTGGCTGCCGCTCACCGGCAGGCCGTACACGCGGGTGCCGTTCCGCACGACGCTGCCGTATCGATTCGTCCGGCATCCGCTGTACCTCGGGTTCCTGTTCGCGTTCTGGATGACGCCCACCATGACGCTGGCGCATCTGGTGTTCGCGGTGGCGACCACCGCCTACATTCTTCTCGCGATCCAGTTCGAGGAAAGGGATCTCGTTTCCGAACATGGCGCGCTGTACCAGGAGTGCCGTCGCAGGGTTCCGATGCTGCTGCCAGGACGTCGCCGCCTGATCGGGACGGTGCCTGCGGGCCAGATCCACCGCCGGGCGGATCGCGAAGGGGCTCTCCGGCGTCTATAATTACCGATGAGCAACCCCCGCCTGTTTACTCCGTTCCGTGTCGCCGGACTGGAGCTCCGCAACCGCATCGTCATCGCGCCCATGTGCCAGTACTCGGCAGACGAGGGCCGGGCCACCGACTGGCATGTCATCCATCTTGGGCATCTCGCGCTGTCCGGCGCGGCGCTGCTGACAATTGAGGCCACGGCCGTGGTGCCCGAGGGGCGCATTTCGCCGCGCGATCTCGGCCTGTGGTCGGATGAGACCGAGTCGGCCCTCGCACGGACGCTCGAGAGCGTCCGTCGCTGGTCCGACATCCCGATCGCCATCCAGCTGGCCCATGCCGGGCGCAAGGGCTCGACGCGAGCGCCGTGGGAGGGATCCGCGCAGATTCCGCCGCACGAGCCGTCAGGATGGCAGACGGTCGCGCCTTCCTCAATCCCGTTCGCGCAAGGAGAGAATCCGCCGGAAGCACTCGACGCGCGGGGGTTGAAGAGAATTCGAGACGCCTTTGCGAGCGCAGCCGAGCGGGCGGGGCGGCTGGGTCTGGATGCGGTGCAGGTGCACGCCGCGCATGGGTACCTGCTTCACGAGTTCCTCTCGCCGTTGTCGAATCGTCGTGAAGACGAATATGGCGGCAGCCTCGAGAATCGCATGC
The DNA here is from genome assembly GCA_016184105.1 of Acidobacteriota bacterium. Lineage (NCBI taxonomy): Bacteria > Pseudomonadati > Acidobacteriota > Acidobacteriota bacterium. Next base: position 2,620 of record JACPDI010000050.1, on the reverse strand, counting down.
GCTTTCCCCTCGAGGTGTTCGACGCCGTCCGCGCCGCGTTCCCGGACGAACGGCCGGTGGCGGTGCGCGTATCCGGCACTGACTGGGCGCCGGGAGGGTGGGACATCGAGCAGACGATCGCGTTCGCACGCGCGCTCGAGCAGCGAGGGTGCAGCGCCATCCACGTGTCGAGCGGCGGCCTCACGCCGGCGCAGCGGGTACCGGTCGGACCCGGCTACCAGGTGCCTCTCGCCCGAGCGGTGAAGGAGGCGACCACGCTTCCGGTCGTCGCCGTCGGGCTCATCACGGAGTTCGAGCAGGCGGAGGCCATCATCGGAACTGGCGACGCGGATTTCGTCGCCATCGCCCGCGCCATCCTGTACGACCCGCGCTGGCCGTGGCATGCGGCCGCGCATCTGGGCGGCACGGTGAAGGCGCCCAACCAGTACCTGCGCTCGCAGCCGGGCCGCTATCCGGGGCTCTTCGCCAGCAGTGGCGCGGCACGCTAGTCGGGCTCGACGGGCTCTACGACGCCTTGATGGACCTCGTCGCGAAAAACTCGTGGCGCCTGAGGAAGCTCACGCGAAGAGCGTGGACAAGAGCGGGTTCGAAGCCCTGCTGAAGCGCGCCGGCATCGACACGGGCACACTCGGCACGGGCGGCGACGCGGCGCGCTAGACTATGGGACGTCATGAAGCTGCCGATTGTGATGTCCTGGAGCGGCGGGAAAGATAGCGCCGTCGCGCTGCACGAGCTGCGCAACACCAACGCATACAACGTCGTCGCCCTGCTGACCACGGTTTCCGGGGAGTACCGGCGCATCAGCATTCACGGCGTCCGCGAGGCCCTGCTCGAACAGCAGGCGGACGCCATCGGCATCCCGTTGGACAAGGTGTATCTCCCCTCGTCGGACGGCTCTCCCTGCCCCAACGACGTCTACGAGCGGATCATGGCGGAGGTCATGGCGCGGTACAAGGCGCGGGGCGCGGAGGCGGTCGGCTTCGGCGACCTCCTGCTCGAGGACGTGCGTGCCTACCGGGAGCAGAACCTGGCGAAGGCCGGGATGCGCGGCGTGTTTCCGCTCTGGAAGCGAGACACGGCGAAGCTGGCGCGCGAGGTGATCGCCATGGGATTCAAGGGCTATCTTTCATGCGTCGAGGGAAAAGTGGGGCCCGGCTTCGCCGGAAGGCCGTACGACGACGAGCTGCTCGCCTCGCTCCCCGCGGGCATCGATCCCTGCGGCGAGTATGGCGAGTTCCACACGTTCGTCTACGACGGGCCGGTCTTCAAGCGGCCGGTGCCTGTCGCGGTGGGCGAGATCGTGACTCGGGACGGCCGCCACTACGCGGACCTCGTTCCCGCGGGGATGGACCTGGCCGCCAGCGACAGGTGAGTCATGCGAGTCGTCTCCTTGCTGGCGAGCGGCACGGAAATCGTGTGTGCCCTGGGCGCCGGCGACGCGCTCGTGGGGCGCTCGCACGAGTGCGACAACCCCGAGTGGGTACGCACGCTCCCCGTGTGCACTCAGCCGGCGTTCGACGTCACGCGGTCCAGCCGCGAGATCGATGCGGACGTGAAACGGCGGCTGCGGGCTGGCGAGCCTCTGTACCACGTTGACGGCGACCTGATCGACCGATTGACGCCTGACCTCCTGATCGCGCAGATCCACTGCGACGTCTGTGCGGTCACGCCGGCCGACGTGCGGCGATCCGGCTGCTCGGCGCCGGCGACACAGGTGGTTTCGCTCTCGGCCGGCCGTCTCGCGGATATCTACGACGGGATTCGATCCGTGGCGCACGCGCTCGGTCGGGAGCAGGCCGGGGACGTGCTCGTGGCCGGCATGCAGAGACGCATCAGTGCGGTGAGCGAGAGCGTACGGGGCCGCCCCCGGCCGACCGTCGTGATGGTGGAGTGGACCGAGCCGGTCTTTACCTCTGGCAACTGGGGACCGGAACTGATCGAAGCGGCTGGAGGCGCGCCGCTCCTGGGCGAGCCGGGCGTCCACTCGACGGCGGTTGCCTGGGAGCGCGTCCTCGAAGCGGATCCCGACTACATCGTGGTCGCCCCGTGCGGATTCGGCCTCGAGAGGACGCTCCAGGAGATCCCGACCCTCGAGCGCCTGCCCCACTGGTTCGAGCTGCGCGCGGTGAAGGGCGGGCGTGTCGCGCTCGCCGACGGCAATCGGTACTTCAACCGCTCGGGCACGACGATTGTCGAGACCGTGGAGATCCTCGCGGAGATCCTGCACGGCGATCGGGTGCGGCGACACTGGCGCGGCCGCGCGTGGAACGACAACCCTTTCAGTGCGGATTGACAGCGACACCAAGAGCCGACTCGAGGCGCTGGCACAGCGCGCACGTCGCTCCAAATCGTTTCTCGCGGCTGAAGCCATTGCGGCCTCCCCGACCATTCGCGGAACTGATCTTGGTCGTTCAAGATGGACGTGCCGTGGTATCATTGTGATACCACTATCGGAGAATTGCTGCAATGGCAAATGTCCTGGTCCGAAACCTCGATGATGACGTCTTGAAGGAGCTGAAAGCCGCGGCGAAGGCCCACGGGCGCTCGCTACAGGCGGAAATTCACGACGTGCTTCGCAATGCGAGTGCCCGCCGCCTGGCCGAAACGCGACAGCTTTCGG
>JACPDI010000049.1 GCA_016184105.1 Acidobacteriota bacterium | reverse complement strand
GTGACGTCTTCGCGTCCGCCGGCGGCCGGCGGGCCCGCCGCGCGACGCGGCGCCTGCGCCGCGCGCGGGCGGATGTTCTGCGTCTGGCCCGCGGCGAGATCGACGCGGTTCACGTTGCCGTCCTGCGATTCGGCAAAAACGATGTCCGGGTTCGTGGGATCCTGCGAGGTGTAGAACCCGTCACCGCCCCCGACGCGGAACCAGTCCGCGTTCGTGATGCCGTTCTGGCTTCGCGTCGCGCTCGGCCCGCACCAGCTGCCGTTGTCCTGGAGCCCGCCGCACACGTAGTACGGCTTCTGCATGTCGTAGCTGATGGCGTAGAACTGCCCGACCGCGATCGTGTTGATGAAGTCCCACGTCTCGCCCTGGTCGTAGCTGACGTCGATGCCGCCGTCGTTGCCGAGGATCAGCTGCTGCGGGTTCTTCGGGTTGATCCACAGCGCGTGGTGATCGCTGTGTGCGATGCCCTGGACCACCTTGAAGGTCTTGCCGCCGTCGACCGACTTGTGGAACGGCGCGCCCATCGTGTAGACGATGTCCGGATTGGTCGGATCGACGCGAATCTGGCTGTAGTACATCGGGCGGTTGTTGTTGTTGCTCACCACCCGCCAGCTCTTCCCGCCGTCGTCGGATCGCCACACCCCCGACTTCTTCGGATCGGGAGGCGGGGGCGGCTCGCCGGGCCGTTGCGGCGCGCCGCCGCCGCCGAAGCCGCCGAACCCCTGAGACGGCTGCGCGGGTTTCCCCTCGGCGGTGACGTTGCCGCCGGTGCCCGCGCTGGCCCCGACCTCGATCTGCGCGTAGACGATGTTCGGCCGCGAGCGCGACACCGCAAGGCCGATGCGGCCGAGGATGCCGCCGCCGTCGGGCAGGCCCTTGCCCGTCAGCTTCGTCCACGTGCGGCCGCCGGTGGTCGTCTTCCAGATCGCGCCGCCGGGGCCGCCGCCGTTGAACCCCCACGGCGTGCGGCGCCGCTGATAGGACGCCGCGTAGAGCGTCTCCGGCTCGCCCGAATCCATCACGACGTCAGTGAAGCCCGTGTCCGCGTCGATGAACTTGCTCTTCGTCCACGTCCTGCCGCCGTCGGTGGTCTTATACAGTCCCCGCTCCTCGTTCGGGCCGAAGAGATGCCCCACCGCGGCGACGTACACCACATCCGGGTTGCGCGGGTGCACGACGACGCGCGCGATCGACTGCGTGTCGGCGAGGCCGATGTGCGTGAACGCTTTGCCGGCGTTGATGGACTTGTACATGCCGTTGCCGAACGACGAGCTCTGCCGGTTGTTCGCCTCGCCGGTGCCGGCATACACGATGTTCGGGTTCGACGGCGCGATCGCGATGTCCCCAATCGACGAAACCGGGTGCGTATCGAAGATTGGCGTGAAGGTCGTGCCGTTGTTGACGGTTTTCCAGATGCCGCCGGTCGCGAATGCCACGTAGTAGATCGACGGGTTGCTCTCGACCGCCTCGATATCATCCACGCGGCCACCCATGGACGCGGGGCCGATAGACCGCCAGCGGAACGGCTTCAGAACCGGATCGTCGCTCTGATTGATGATGGCCGGAGACTCGGGCGCAGAGGGCTGCGCCGCTGCGGCCTGCGATTCTCGGCCGCGCGGTGCCGCCTGGGCGACCGCCTGCGCGGCGATGGCGCCAGTGCCAACGAGCAGCGACAACCCAGCGGCCAGTGCCATGTGACGCGGGTAGATAGTGAACATAGGAGGCGCATTAAATCACACGCCGCGGCAGGTGTGCACGGGGACGCCGCCGGGCCGGCGTGGTTTCAGGTGGTCGTCGGAGCCGCGTCGAGGACGTCGCGGACGGCGCTCGTCAACGTGAGCATGCTGAACGGCTTCTGCAGCAGGCGCACGCTGCCGTCCACGCCGCGGTTGGCAAGGAGGGACGGCGCGTACCCGGACATATACAGCACGCGCGTGTCCGGGCTGACCGCGAGCAGCGCCTTGGCCACGGCCCGCCCGTCCATGTCGGCCATCACGATGTCGGTCAGCAGCAGGTCGAAGCGCTCGCGTGCCGCGAGCGCGATGCCTTCGGCGCCGCTGGCGACCGAGACCACCCGGTATCCCGCGCGAACGAGGATCTGCTCGGCCAGCGCGCGGACGGGGTGATCGTCCTCGACGATCAGGATGCTCTCCGTCCCCTGTCCTGCCCGCTTCACGGGGGCGCCGGATGCAGGGGCACCGCTCCATTCCGGGAACTCGAGGATGAACGTGGCGCCCTGCCCCACGACGGTCTTGACGTCGATCGTCCCGCCCGACTGCTGCACCACGCCGTAGACGGTTGCGAGCCCGAGCCCCGTCCCGCGATCCCGATCCTTGGTGGTGAAAAACGGTTCGAAGATGTGCGGCAGCACGTCGGGCGCGATGCCGGTGCCGGTATCGGCAACCACGATGCGCACGCGCGGCCCGTCAACGCGCGAGGTCTGGATGGTGATCCGGCCGCCCCCCGGCATCGCGTCGCGCGAGTTGACGCACAGGTTCAGCAGAATCTGCTCGAGCTGACCGGGGTCGGCGAAGACGCACGCGGCGGGGCCGAGCGCGAGCTGCAGCTGCACGTCCTCGCCGATGATCCGCCGGAGCATCGTGGAGGTCTGCGTGATCAGCGCGTTGATCTCGACCGGTTCGGGCTGCAACACCTGCTTACGGCTGAAGGCGAGCAGCTGGCGAGTGAGCGACGCCGCGCGGCTGCCGGCGTTCTGCACCTGCGCGAGATCCGACCGGTGCGGATCGTCTTTCGCGAGTTCGGAGAGCACCAGCTCGGTATAGCCATTGATCGCCGTCAGCAGGTTGTTGAAGTCGTGCGCGACGCCGCCGGCCAGCTGCCCCACGGCCTCCAGCTTCTGCGCCTGCCGGAGCTGGTCCTCGAGCTGGTGGCGATCGGTGACATCGACGGTGACGCCGCGGACTCCCACCACGGTATCGCCGGCGAGCAGCGGCTCGATGGTCACGTCGAAGAACCGAACCGCGCCGTGGACGTCGAGCGCGGTTTCCTGCCGCGCCGGCACGCGCGACTGCACGACGTGACGTTTCAGCGCCCGCAGCGCCCGGCCGCTCTCGCCGAAGAGATCCTCGTCGGTCCGGCCGACGATCTCCTCCCGCGGGAAGTGCAGGGGGTTGTAAATCCACACGTAGCGGAGGTCCGCGTCCTGGATGTAGAGCGCCGCCGCCGACCCCGTGAGCGCGAGGCGCAGGCGCTCTTCGCTCTCGCGGAGGCGGCCGTCGGCGGCTTCCAGTTCGGCCGCGTGCCGCTGGAGCATCGCCTCGCGCTCGGCCGCGGCGCGATACTGGCGCCGGTAGAAGCGCGACTGCATCGAGAACACACCCACACCGCCGGTCGCCGCCGCGAGCGCCACCAGCGCGGCGAGGGCGGCAAACAGCAGCCCCGCGTGGTCGCGCGTGCCCGTCACCGCTTCGTCACGATCGATCTTCGAAATGATGGTCCACGGGGTGCCGGACACCTGGCGCACGGCCGCGATGACTTCGGCGCCCCGATAGTCGACGGCCGTGACCTCGCGGCGTTCGCCGCCTGTGAGGCGTCCGGCCGGCCGCAACGGGCTCGCGAGAGGCACGGTCAAGCGCAGCGCCGCGTCGCGCCGGTGCCGCGCGTCGTTGAGCACCACGAACTTGTCCCCCTCCTTGCGCAGGAGCAGCGTCTCGGCCGTGTCCGATTCCCCCGGCCAGGCGCCCACCGCCTGGTACAGAAAGGGGCGTGGGTCGATCTGGACAACGAGCACCGCGACCACGCCGGGTCCTTCGACATCGCGCACCGGGGCGGCGACATCCAGGTGAATCTCGCCGTCCGGCCCGCGCTCGATCTGCCCGAAGGTGGGCTGCGCGAGCGAGACGGCGCGCGCCACGAACGCCTGGCACTGGGCACCCGGCATCCAGAACCCATCGGCCAGGGGACCGCCGCCGTCCGGTCTCAGCAGCGTCGCGTGCAGGTATTCCTCGCTGCGGAACAGGACCGTCACGCGGCGACGGAGTCCGGCGACGTCCGCCGCGGTGTGCGGGCCGCGCAGTTGCGCAATCTGGCGGGCAAAAGCAGGGTCGAGCGTGAGGTACTCGGCGTCGCGCCGGCGCTCCTCGCGCCACCCCCGGATCTGACGGATCTTCATGTCGGCCACGGACGCCACGTAGCGCGTGGCGGCGGCCGTGTCCGCGTCCAGGGCGCGCCTGTACACGGTCCAGCCCAGCAGGGCGACCATTCCCCCAAAGAGGCAGATCAGGATGGCTGTGGCGAGCAGCGCCTTGCGCAGGGCAAACGCCCGTGGTTCCGGGGCGACGCTGGTCGAGAGATCTGGTTCCTGGCTCAACGGGATTCCGGCTGCTCTTTGCAACCCCAACGCCAGTGCGTCTCTTGCAGAAAAACGCGGCAGTTAGGGGCACCTTGCCGAATTGTCGGCGGCCACTCCACCTGACATTAATATTAGTGCATTATACTCATATTACTTGACATGTAATGACGCATTTCATATACTGCGCTCATCAAGGTTTTGAGGAGGTTCGTAGCCATGTTGACCCGTTGGAACCCGTTCGAAGAGCTGACCAGCCTTCACCGTGAAATGGATCGCCTGTTTTCCCGTGCGTGGGACACTCAGGGCGCGGCGAATCCGTCGGCCGCCTTCGCACCCGCCATCGAGGTCGCCTCTGAGAAGGACGGCTGGAACGTGCGCCTGGCGCTGCCGGGTGTGGATCCGAAGGACGTCCACATCGAGGTGGCCGGCAACACGTTGACGGTGCGGGGCGAGCGCCGCCGTGAGGACCACAAGAATGAGCCGTACATGAGCGAGATCACGTACGGCCGGTTCGAGCGCACGCTCACGCTGCCCGAATCCATCGATGGCGAGAAGGTGACGGCCGCCTATCGCAACGGGCTGCTCGAGCTCACGCTCCCGCTGCGGGAAAGCGTGAAGCCGCGGAAGATCGAAATCGCGGCGTAACGAGAAAGGGGGTCAGATCTAGAAATCTCACTTTTTTCGTGATCTGACCCTGCGGTGGGGGTCAGATCACGAAAAAAGTGAGATTTCTAGATCTGACCCCCTACACTCGCGGCAGCGTGACCTCGAGCTGCCTCAGGTACTTCCCCTGCTTGTCGGCGTACGACCGCTCGCAGACCTCGTCGCTCTCGAAGAACAGCACCTGGGCGATCCCTTCGTTCGCGTAGATCTTGGCCGGCAGCGGCGTCGTGTTTGAAATCTCGAGCGTCGCCGTCCCCTCCCATTCCGGCTCGAACGGCGTCACGTTCACGATGATGCCGCAGCGGGCGTAGGTGGACTTGCCGAGGCAGACCGTCAGCACGTTGCGCGGAATGCGGAAGTACTCGACCGTCCGAGCGAGCGCGAACGAGTTGGGCGGGACGATGCAGACCGGCGCCTTCACATCGACGAACGACCGGGGATCGAAGGCCTTCGGATCGATGACCGTGGTGTTGATGTTCGTGAACACCTTGAATTCGTCGGCCACGCGGATGTCGTACCCGTAGGAGGACACCCCGTAGGAGATGACCCCTTCGCGCACCTGCGACGCTTCGAAGGGCTGGATCATCTGGTGCTCGACGGCCATCCGCCGGATCCACTTGTCTGACTTGATCGCCATAAGTGCTCCTCCACGGCCTGCAGGCCGGCGGCTAGGTCAACTCGTAGCCGGCGAAGAAATAGCCGACCTCGAATGCGGCCGTCTCGGGAGCGTCCGAGCCGTGCGTGGCGTTGCGCTCGATCGATGTGCCGAATTCCTTGCGGAGCGTGCCTGCGTCGGCTTGTGCCGGATCGGTCGCGCCCATCAGCGTGCGCCACTTCTTGATCGCGTCGGCCGCCTCGAGCGCGAGCACGACCACCGGCCCGGATGACATGAAGTCGGTCAACCCGGCAAAAAAAGGGCGCTCGCGGTGCACCGCGTAGAACCCTTCAGCCTGCGTCCTCGTGAGGTGCAACCGCTTGATGGCACGGATCTGGAAGCCCGACTCCTCGATGCGCTGGATGATCCGCCCGGCGTGACGGGC
>JACPDI010000048.1 GCA_016184105.1 Acidobacteriota bacterium | reverse complement strand
GCATGGGCGACGTGCTCACGCTCATCGAGAAGGCGGAGCAGGCCGTCACGCAGGAAGACGCGGAGAAGCTGGAACGGAAGCTCCGCGCGAACGAGTTCACCCTCGAGGATTTTCGCGAGCAGCTGCGGACCATTCGCAAGATGGGGCCCCTCGAGCACATCATCGGGCTCATCCCCGGGATGGGCAGCGTGAAGGAGCTGTCGAAGCAGCGCGAGGAGATCGACGACCGGCAGGTCCTGCGCATCGAGGCCATCATCGGGTCGATGACGGCGCAGGAGCGCCGGCGGCACGACATCATCAACGGCAGCCGCCGCAAGCGGATCGCGCGCGGCAGCGGGACGAGCGTCGAGGAGGTCAACCGCCTCCTGAAGCAGTTCGTGCAGATGAAGAAGATGCTCAAGATGATGGGCGGCCTGACGGGTCTGGGCAAGAAGGGGCGGCCGAACATGAAGGCGCTCCGATCGATGATGAAGTAACAGGTGTAGCCGCCGGCCTTCAGGCCGGCGGAAGAAGAGGACGAGAATGTTGGTCATTCGCATGCGTCGGGCCGGATCCAAGAAGCGGCCCTTCTTCCGCGTGGTCGTCACCGAGAAGACGAGCCCGCGCGACGGCAGCTTCGTGGAGGTGCTCGGCGACTACAACCCGCGCACGAGGCCCGAGCGGCTGAACATCAACCGCGAGCGGCTCGAGTACTGGCTGAAGCAGGGCGCGAAGGCGTCCGACAGCCTGCGCACGCTGGTGGCGCGGATCCCCGCGCAGCCGGCCGCGGCGGCGACGGAACAGGCGGCGTCATGAGCCGCGCGCGCGACGTCGTCGAGGTCGTCGCGCGGGCGCTTGCCGATCACCCGGGCGACGTGAAGGTGACCGAGACGGATCACCGCGGTCAGCTCCTCGTGGAGCTGTTCATGGCGCCGGGGGATCTCGGGCGCGTCATCGGGCGGCAGGGACGCACGGCGGCGGCCATTCGCGCGCTCGCCGCGGCCGCGGCGGAACTGGAGGACCGGCGCGTGAATGTCGAGTTCAGAGACTGACTTTCGGTCGTTGGTCCTTGTCGGGCGCGTCGCGCGCGCCCACGGGAACAAGGGCCAGGTGATCGTCAATCCGGACACCGATTTTCCGGAGGAACGGTTCCAGCCGGGACGGACCGTCTTCGTGTCCGGCGCGGCCGGCGCGCCGAAACCGCTCGCCATCAGGAGCGTGCGGTTTCACCAGGGACGGCCCGTGCTCGGGTTCGAAGGGGTGGCGACGATGGACGACGCCGAGGCGCTGGCGGGCGCCGAGTTGCGCGTGCCCGAGTCCGAGCTGGTGGCGCTCCCTGAAGGGGCGTTCTATCGCCACCACCTGGTCGGGTGCGAGGTGAAGACCGCCGAAGGCAGGGTGGTGGGCACGGTGAAGGCGGTGGAAGGGCCCACCGAGCGCAGCACCCTGGTGGTGGACACGCGCCGCGGCGAGGTGCTCATTCCGCTGGCGAGCGAAATCTGCGTGTCGGTCGAGCCGGAGCGGCGCACGATCGTCATCGCGCCGCCCGAGGGGCTGATCGAACTGAACGAGAGCCGCCGCCCTTAAGGGCATGACATTCGAGATCGTCACGATTTTCCCGGCGATGGTGGAGGCATCCCTGCGCGAGGGGGTCCTCGGCCGGGCGATCGAGCGCGGGCTCTTCGACGTGCGCATCCACGACCTGCGGGCGTTCACGGACGACAAGCACCACGTCGTGGACGATGTCGCCTACGGGGGAGGGCCGGGCATGGTGATGAAGCCCGAGCCGTTCTTCCGCGCCGTCGACACGATTGCCGCCAGCCGCGGCCGGCCGTCAGCCGTCATCCTGACGACGCCCGACGGCCGGCCGTTCGACCACGCGGCGGCCGAGAGGCTGGCCGCGCTGCCGCACGTGGTGATCCTGTGCGGCCGGTACGAAGGGGTGGACGACCGGGTCCGGCAGCAGCTGGCCACCGAGGAAGTCTCGATCGGCGATTACGTGCTGACCGGCGGGGAGCTGCCGGCGCTGGTGATCGTGGATGCCGTCGCGCGGCTGCTGCCCGGCGTCGTCGGCGACGAAGAATCGGTCGCGCGCGATTCGTTAGCGCGCGGCCTGCTGGATTATCCGCAGTTCACGCGCCCCGCGAACTTCCGGGGCGCGGAGGTGCCGCCCGTGCTGCTCTCCGGCCACCACGCCGAGATCGAGCGGTGGCGGCGGCGCGAGGCGCTGCGGCGGACGCTCGAAACGCGCCCGGAACTGCTCGAGCGGGCGGCGCTCACCGGCGACGATCGCCGACTGCTGGACGAACTTAAAGAGGAGCACGAACAATGAACCTGATGGACAGCCTCGAGAAGCAGCAGCTTGTCGAGCGCCCGGCAATGCGTCCCGGCGACACCGTGCGCGTGCACGTGAAAGTGCGCGAGGGGGACAAGGAGCGGATCCAGATCTTCGAGGGGATGATCATCGGCCAGCATCGCGGCGGCCCGCGCGCGACCTTCACGGTCCGCAAGGTGTCGTTCGGCCAGGGCGTCGAGCGCATCTTCCCGCTGCACTCGCCTATCGTGGACAAGATCGAGGTCGTGCGGTCGGCGAAGGTCCGTCGCGCGAAGCTGTACTTCCTGCGCGAGCTGAAGGGCAAGGCCGCGCGGATGACGGAGAAGAAGAAGGTCAGCTGAGTCCCGTTTCCATCGATGGTCCGGCATCGTGCGTTCAGGACGCTCGAGAACACCTTGCGGCGGCAGGGGTTCGCGCGCGTTGCCGGCGTCGACGAGGCGGGCCGCGGCTGCCTGGCCGGGCCCGTCGTCGCCGCCGCGGTCATCCTCGATCCCGATCGCTACATCCCCCGCATCACCGACTCGAAGACGGTGACCGCCGCCGAACGCGCCGGGCTGTACGCGAAGATCGTGCGCGGTGCGGCAGGCTGGGGCGTCTGGTTCGTCGACCCTGCCGAGATCGACGAGGTCAATATCCACCAGGCATCGCTGCGCGCCATGCGGCGTGCCGTGATGAGCATCGTCCCGCTGCCCGACATGGTGCTGGTCGACGCGTTCCGCATCCCCCGCCTGTTCATGGCGCAGCGTCCCGTGGCGCACGGCGACGCGAGATGTACGGCGATCGCCGCGGCCTCGATCGTCGCGAAGGTCAGCCGCGACCGTTTCATGCTGGAGCTGCACGCGCAGGATCCGCGGTACGGATTCGACCGTCACAAAGGGTACGCGACCAGGGATCACCTCGAAGCGGTCGCGCGGCACGGGTACTCGGACGTCCACCGTCGCTCGTTCCGGCCCCCTACGATGTTTGATAGGATGGGATAAATCATTCCCGCGCAGAACATTCGGGGAGTCCGTGTGCCCTTCGACCGCGAAGAATCGCTGAAGAAAGCCGAGAAGCTTCTTCGTCAGGGGCGGCTCGATGCCGCCATCGCGGAGTACGTCCGCGTGGTCGAGGAGTTCCCGAAGGACTGGAACACCATCAACGCCCTCGGGGATCTGTTCGTCCGCGCGGGCCAGCTCGAGAACGCGGCGCGGCAGTACGCGCGAATCGCGGATCACTTCAGCCGCGAGGGCTTCTACTCGAAGGCGGCGGCGCTCTACAAGAAGATCCTCAAGATTCATCCGGATGACGAGGCGGTACAGCTCCAGCTCGCCGAGATCTCGGCGAGGCAGGGGCTGATCGCCGACGCGAAGGCGCAGTTTGCCGCCGTGGCGGAGCGCCGCCGGTTCCGGGGCGATCGCCAGGGGGCCGACGAGATCGTGGTCCGCCTCGGCTCGCTCGACCCGGCCGACATCGACGCACGCCTGCACGCCGCGCGCGTGCTTGCAGAGGGGGGCAGCACAGCGCTGGCGGCCGAGCGCTACCGCGCCATTTCAGCGGACCTGTTCGAGAAGGACCGTGAGGCCGACGCCCTGGCCGCGCTCCGCCAGGCGGTGCGACTCGATCCGGCTGACCGTGAAGGGCGGTCGCAGCTCGCGCGCGCCTGCCTGGACCGCGGCGACCTCGCCGGTGTGCGCGAAGTCCTGGATGCCGAGACGGCGGGGCAGGACTCCGGCCTCCTCATGACCCTCGCGGAGGTCGAGCTGCGCGAAGGGGACCTTGCCGCCGCGGCGCCGATTGTCGGCCGGATTCTCGAACTCGATTCGTCGAAGGTGAACGACGTGGTCGAGCTCGGCTGGACGCTCTGCCAGTCGAAGCCCGAGGCCGCGCTCGTCTGCATCGACACCGCGGCAGCCGTCGCGGTGGACCATGGCGACCACCAGACGGCCGCGTCGCTGCTCCAGGAGTACGTCGCGCGCGCGGCGCTGCAGATTCCTGCGTTGCTCAAGCTGGTCGAAGTCTGCGTGGCTGGCGGGCTCGAGGCGACGATGTACGAGACGCAGGAGCAGCTGTGCGACGCGTACCTCGCCGCGGGGCAGGGCGCGGAGGCCCGGCTCATGGCCGAGGACCTGGTCGCGCGCGAGCCGTGGGAGAGTGCCCACATCCAGCGCTTCCGCCAGGCGCTGACGATGTTGAAGGTCTCCGATCCGGACAGCGTCATCGCGGAACGGCTGAACGGCCAGGTGCCGTTCCAGGCCACCGACCACTTTCCCCTCGCCGATCTCGGTCCCGTGATGCCGATGCCGCGTGAGGAAGCGCCGGCGCCAGCGCCTCTCGCGGCAACGCCGCCGCCGGCGGAGACGTCGAACGTGCAGACGAAGGCCGCCGCCGAGAACGCGGAAAAAGACGTGGACCTCGAGGCGCTGCACCAGCTGCTTCGCGAACTCGACGCGGCGGAGGCGCCTTCCTCGGCCATTGAGGTCGATCTGACGGGCGCCCTGCTTTCACTCGACGCCTCGGAGCCATCCGCTCCCGCCCCCAAATCCCTGGACGAGGCGTTCGCGCGGGCACGCGACACGATGGCGAGGCAGCCTGGGGCGGAAGAAGCGGCCGAACAGCTGAAGCTCGGAAAGACCTGCATCGAGATGGGTATGTTCGACGAAGCGGTCAGGGCGCTCTCGCAAGCGGCGCGATCGCCGCGGCATCGCTTCGAAGCCTCGACGGCGCTTGGCAGGCTGCACCGGCAGCGCGGCGAGATCGCGCAGGCGCTCGAATGGATGGAGCGCGCGGCGGAGGCGCCGGCGCCGTCCGCCGAGGACGGGCGTTCGCTGCTCTACGACCTCGGCGTGACCCTCGAGGAGCACGGCGAGAACGCCCGGGCGCTCGCCGTATTCCTGGAGCTGCTCGCCGACGCCGGAAGTTTCCGTGACGCCAAAGCGCGCGTGGACCGGCTGTCGCGCGTGGAGAGCGGAAGCTGACCGGCAACCTGTTCACGCGGCTGATCATCGTCGCCTACCTGGTCGAAATGGGCGTCGTGCTCACCGTGGCGCCGTGGACCACGTTCTGGGAACGCAACTACTTCGTGGGCGCGTGGCCCCTGCTGCGCAACGTGCTGCTCAGCCCGTGGCTCCGCGGGGCCATTTCGGCGATCGGCGTCGTCAGCGCCGGCGCGGGTTTGATCGACCTGTTTGAGATCGTGATGAAGCCCCGCTCCCAGCGGCCGGAGTCGGCCGGCAGCGCGGGCTGACGCCGGTGCCACTCGAGCGCGCGCGCGGGCTCGTGTGCGTGATCACCGACCGCCACCGGCTGCGACCCGGCCGGCCGCTGGACGCGCAGCTCCGCGCGATAGCCGGCCAGGCGCGGGCGGCTGCCGCCGCCGGTGCGGATCTATTCCAAATCCGGGAACGCGACCTGCCGGATCGCGCCCTCCTGACCCTTGTCGAAGACGTCGTGTCGGCCGTGCAGGGATCGGCGACGCGCGTGCTGGTGAACGACCGCCTCGACGTCGCGCTGGCCGCCGGCACGCACGGCGTCCAGTTGAAGGCAGGGAGCATGCCTGCCGAAGCGGCGCGATCGCTTGCGCCCGTCGATTTCTTGATTGGATGCTCGACGCATGCGCCGGAGGAAATCGAGCGTGCCTCGCGCGGCGGCGCGGACTTTATCATCTTCGGAGCCGTGTATCCGACCTCGTCCAAGCCTCCGGGCCACCGGTGGGCCGGCGAGCAGGGGCTGGCGGACGCGTCGAGACACAGCCACGTTCCCGTCCTGGCGATCGGAGGCATCGACGCGACACGCGTTCGCGACATCGCCCCCTTCGCCGCGGGGGTGGCCGCCGTACGGTGGTTTGCCACGACCGATACCCTCCGGCTCGCCGAATCGGTGCGGCAGGTGCGATCGGCGTTTGACAGCGTGAAACCGCTCATCTAAATTGAACGCATCGATGGCAGATTTCGGCGCGCAGCTCCGCGAAGCGCGAGAGCGCAAGGGGATTTCCCTCCGGCAGATCGCAGCCTCCACCAAGATCTCGGTCGTTGCGCTCGAGGGGCTCGAGCGCAACGACGTCTCGAAGCTTCCCGGCGGAATTTTCAGCCGGGCCTTCGTCCGGTCGTACGCGATCGAAGTGGGCCTCGATCCCGACGAGACCGTCAAGCAGTTCCTGGAGCGCTTCGGAGGCGAGCTGCCGCCGGCCGTCCCCTTCCCTCCGTCGGCAGGCGCGCGCCCGGTCGTGCCGCCGCGATCCGCGCCCGCGCCGATCAGCCGCCCGGCCCCGGCCGTGCCAAGGCCCGTGCCGGCGCCGCCCGACGCCGGCGGGATCAACGACGAAGTCGACTTTGAGAGCAAGCAGCGAATGGCCGGCGTAGTGCTGAAGCTGGTGCTCGTGAGCCTGCCTATTGCGGCCGCGATCATCTATTTCGGCTCTCGAAGCCCGATGCCGGCGGGAGATGCGTCCGGCCGGCCCGCGTCGGCTGCCGCTGCCCCCTCTGAAACGGCGGCCACTGCCGTGGAGGAGGCCGCTGGCCGTCCTGAGGGGACGGCCGCGGCGCCGCCGCCATCGGAAGCCGCACAAGCCTCGCCGCCATCGGAAGCCGCGCCGCCGTCTTCGCCAGGCGTGCCGGCGCCCACGCCCGTCGGCGAGCAGGATCCCGAAGCCATTACGCTCGAAATTCTGCCGACGTCGGACTGCTGGGCGAAGCTGACCGTGGATGGAGAGGTCGTGCTGTCACGCCTGATCCCCGCAGGGGGACGTGAGTCTCACCGGTTCCGCCAAACCGCGCTGCTGCAAGTGGGGGACGCCGCGGCCTGCGCCATCGCGCTGAATGGCCGCATGGCAAAGCCGCTCGGCCGTGGCCAGCAGGTCCGCGAAATCAACCTGACGCGCGAGAACTATCGGAGCTACCTCCCGTAGCCCCCGCGGGCCGACCATGGATCCCGGCCTCAGGACCCCGCTCATCGATTTCTTCCGGCGCGGCGAAGTGGCGCGCGACGCGCGGCTGCTCGCCGCGCAGGGCGCGCTGGCCACGCGACCGCTCGAGCAGCTGGCCCTGCTCGTCCTCCTGCACGACGATGCCGACCGTGACGTCGCGGCGGCGGCGCGCGAAACGATCGCGGCCTTGCCGGCCGAACCGGTCAGCGCGTTTCTTGGACGCTCGGATGTGCCGGACGAGATCCGGCAGTTCTTTACCACGCGCGGCATCGCCGCCGGGCCTGCGGTCTCCGTGCCGTCAGAGGAGCCCCTCGTCCAGACACCAGACGACGATCTCCCCGAGTTGCCGGCGCCGGGCGAGGGAGAGGACGATCGGGTTTCCACCGCGCTGCTGTCGACCTTGCCCGTGCTGGACCGGCTGAAACTGGCGACCAAAGGCACGCGCGAGCAGCGCGCGGTGCTGATTCGCGACTCGAACAAGCTCGTGTCGATCGCCGTGCTCAGCAGCCCGAAGGTCAACGAAAGTGAAATCGAGGCGTTCGCGCGGATGGGGAACGTCTCCGAGGAGGTGCTCCGGATCATTGCCAGCAACCGGAGCTGGACAAAGAACTACGGCGTGATCGTCGCGCTCGTCAGGAACTCGAAGACACCCCCCGCGCTGTCGATGAATTTCATCCAGCGGCTCAATGAGCGGGACCTCAAGGCGCTCGGCACGGATCGCAACGTGCCTGAAAGTCTGCGCGTGGCCGCGCGGAAGTTCCTCGTCAAGAGCGCGAAGCGGTGAGCAGGGGCAGGCACAGGGCACCCTACCGCATCTTCTTTTGCGCCGCCCACTCCGAGCGCATCTGCGACAGGCCGTCCATGTACACGGCGGCCTTGTCGCGTTCTTCCTCGGTCTCCATCGTCTTCAGCAGCTCGATCGCCCGCGCGAGATCGCGCTTGATCGTCGCCTTCGTGGTGCTGTAGTAGATTTTCCGGATCTCGGCGAGTGTCGTCATGGTCGGGGGCGGCTGCGCCGCAGGGACGCGCGGAACGCGTCGAGCGGCATGGTATTGAGAACGTCGCTCCGGCGCAACCAGGCGCGCCTCGCGACGGTCACGCCCCAGCGCATCCATCCGAGCGCCGACGGCGCGTGCGCGTCGGTGCTGATGACCAGCCGGGCGCCCCGCTCGCGGGCGAGGCGCGCGTTCACGTCATTGAGATCCAGCCGATCGATCTGGCAGTTGATCTCGAGCGCCACGCCGAGCCGGGCTGCCTCGGTCACGACCTGCTCCAGCCGGAAGGGGTATCCCTCGCGGCGGAGCAGGAGACGCCCCGTGGGATGCCCGAGCGCGTCGACCCAGGGGCAGGAAAGCGCCCGCAGGAGCCGTTCGGTCATTTCCGATTCCCCCTGGCCGAACCCGGAGTGCGCCGAGGCGACCACGTAATCGAGCTGCGCGAGACAGTCGTCGGAGAGATCCAGGCGCCCGTCCGGCAGGATGTCGCACTCGATGCCGGCGAGCACCGTCAGGCCGTCCACGCGGCCGTTCAGTGCGCGCACCCGGGCGGCGTGCTCGAGCGCGGCACGCTCGTCCAGCCCATTGGCCATCGCCAGCGCCTTGCTGTGCTCGGTGATCGCGATGTATTCGCGACCGAGCTCCCGGGCGGCGCGCGCCATCGACCCGGCGTCGGCGCGCCCATCGGTGCGTGTCGTGTGCATGTGCAGGTCACCACGGATGTCCGCAAGCTCGATCAACTCGGGAAGCGCCCGCGCTTCGGCGGCCGCGATCTCACCGCGATTCTCGCGCAGCTCGGGGGGCACCCACGCCAGGCCCAGCGCCTCGTAGATCTCCTCTTCCGCGGCGCCCGCGACGCGCATGCCGGTGGCCAGATCGAACAGCCCGTACTCGTTCAGCTTGAGACCGCGCTGGATCGCGCGATCCCGCAGGGCGATGTTGTGTGCCTTCGATCCCGTGAAGTACTGCATCGCGGCGCCCGCGCTCTCCCGCGGAACGGCGCGCAGATCGGCCTGGAAGCCGCCGCGAAGCAGCACGCTGGACTTCGTCTCGCCGCGCCCGAGCACCCGCTCCACGAGCGCGTGCCTGGCGAAGACGTCCATCAGCGTGGCATCTGCGCCCGCGGCGAGGATGTCGAGGTCGCCGCAGGTCTCGCAGCCTCGCCGGAGGCTGCCGACCGGCAGAATCGTGGCGTCCGGCGCACCCGTCCGGAGCGCGGCGACGAGCACCGCCGCCACGTCGTGCGCTTCTGCGGTGAGCCGTCTCCCTTGCGCCTGCTTCCGCTCCGCGATCGACTTGAGCATGAGCGCTTCCTTCTTCGCACCCATGCCCTTGATCGCCCGCAGCCGCCCCGCGCGGGCGGCCGACTCCAGGTCGTCGAGCGTGCGGATATTCAGCTCGCGGTAGAGCAGCGCCACGGTCTTGGGCCCGACGCCCTGGAGCTTGAGGATGTCGAGGATGGATGGCGGAAACTCGGCGAGGAGGTCGCGGTGGTAGGCCAGGGCGCCGGTCTCGACGAGCTCGGCCAGCTTCCCGGCGAGGTCCCTGCCGATTCCGGGCAGCCGCCGGCGGTTGTCTTCAGACAGGTTGGCGACGCTTTCGGGGCAGTCGGCGACGGTGTCGGCCGCGCCGCGGTACGCCCGCACCTTGAAGGGGTTCTCTCCCTTGATTTCGAGGAGGTCGGCGATTTCGCGGAAGATGCGGGCGATCGAGAAGTTATCCATAAGTGGGACTGTCCCACTTATTCTCCGGCGGCGACCGGCTCGGTGCGCTCGACCTGCAGCCCCTGCGTCTCGACCCGGTACTCGAGCAGCCTCGCGCCGTGGCCGCCGAGCGCCTCGCGCACGGCCGATGTCCGCGACGGGTCGGCACACGCCACGAGACAGCCGCCACCACCGGCGCCGCAGATCTTTGTGCCGATCGCGCCCGCCACGCGCGCCGCCGCCATCATGCGATCGATCTCCGGCGTGCTCACCCCCGGGGCGAGGCGCTTGCGGTTCTCCCACTCCTCGGCGATCTGCCGGCCGACCTCACTCCACTGACCGCGCTCGAGCGCGGCGCGCATCGCCACTGCAATGTCACGAATCTGCTCGAACCGGTCGAAGATGTCGCGATCCCCCTCGATGTGCCGCTTGAAGACCTCCCAGTTATTAATCCCCGAATTGCGCGACGCCCCGGTGTAGGCGAGGACGACGTGCGCCTCGAGGTCGGCGGGATTGACGGCGAGCGGCACGCGCCGCACGCCGCGCTCGCCGAGCTCCACGGCCGAGATGCCCCCATAGTACGCAGGCCTGTAGTCCTGCGCGCCCGTCGGGACGTCGATCGCCTGCGCCTCGATGTTCATGGCGATCTGGAGGAGGTCTTCGGGAGCGATGTCGGCATCCGACCAGGCCGCGAGCGCGCCGCACACCGCCACGTTCAGCGCCGACGACCCGGCGATTCCGGCGCCGACCGGCGACTCGCACACGGTGTGCACGCGCAGTCCTTCGGCGCGGAAGAAATGGAGGAGCCGGCCGAGCAGCTTCAGCTCGTGGTTCCCACGCAGCTCCGACCAATGCTCCACTTCGACCGTGCGCCCGGTGTCGGCCGACTCGATCACGATGCGTCCGCCAGGCTCGGGCGTCAGGGTGCAGTGAGCCCGAAGGCTGATCGCGGCGTTCAGCGTCTGCGCGCTCTCGTGGAACAGGTACAGCGGCCAGATGTCCATCGTGCCGCCGGCGAGATCAATGCGGGTGGGAGCGGAGGAAACGATGCGCACACGCGCATTATAATGGCCACCTGACCATGTCATTGCGCGACCTTCGCCGACACGTGGGGCAGCTGGCCATCCTGGGCTTCGGCGGACACGAGATCCCCGCCGGCCTGAGGGCCATCGCGCGCGACTTCGACCTGGGCGGCGTCATCTTCTTCGCGCGCAACGTCGCGGAGCCCGCCCAGGTGCGGGAGATGTCGCGCGAGGCGCGCGCGTTGCAACGGGAACTGCCGCTCTGGATCAGCGTGGACCAGGAAGGGGGGCGCGTGGCGCGGTTGAAGGACCCGTTCACGGTGTGGCCCCCGATGATCACGCTGGGGCGCGCCCCCGGGGCGCACGGCGAACAGCTCGCGCGGCGGTTCGCGCGGGCGCTGGCCGCCGAGCTCAAGGCGGTCGGCATCAACCTGGATTACGCCCCGGTGCTCGACATCCACACGAACCCCACCAACCCGGTGATCGGCGACCGCGCGCTCGGCGAGCGCGCCGGGCAGGTTGCCTCGCTCGGGCGAGTCATTATCGAGACGCTGCAGGACGAGGGGCTCGCGGCGTGCGGCAAGCACTTCCCGGGCCACGGCGATACCAGCACCGACTCGCACCACGAGTTGCCCGTCGTCGAGCACCCGCCGGAGCGGCTGCGCGAGGTCGAGCTGGTGCCCTTCCGCGCGGCGATCGAGGCGCGCGTGGCGTCGATCATGACCGCGCACGTCCTGATTCCGGCCCTCGACGAGGAGCGCCCCGCGACGCTGTCGCGGGCCGTCGTCGACGGGATGCTGAAGAAGGAACTGGGCTACGACGGCCTTGTCATCAGCGACGACCTCGAGATGAAGGCGATCAGCGCGCGCTACTCGCCGGGCGAGGCGGCCGCGGCGGCCATTGCGGCCGGCTGCGACGCGTTCCTCGTCTGCGGGCCGGACCCGGAAAGGCACGTGCAGGCAATCGAGGGGATCATCCGCGCCGTCGAGACGGAGCGCCTCCCGCTGGCGCGTGTCGAGGACGCGCTTGCGCGCCAGCGACGGGTGAAAGAACGGTTCCTGGCCCGAACGGTCGCGCCGGGCGACGACGCGCGGCTCGGGGACGTGCTCGGCCGCGGCGAGCACCGGGCGATCGCCGAAGAGATGGCGCGGTTCGCGTGATCCTCAAGCCCCGCGCGTTGCGGCCGGGAGACCGGGTGGCGCTGGTCGCGCCCGCGAGCCCCTTCGACCGCGCCGAATTCGAGCGGGGCGTCGCGGAACTCCGCGCGCTCGGCTTCGATCCCGTGTACGACGATCGCGTGTTCCAGCGGCGCGCCTACCTTGCCGGCGAGCCCGCGCTGCGCGCCGCCGCCTTCCTCGACGCGTGGCAGGACGACCGCATCGCCGCCCTCATCGCCGTGCGCGGCGGCTACGGCAGCGTCCACCTGCTGCCGCTGCTGCCGCCGGAGGTCATTCGCGCCCATCCCAAACTGTTTGTCGGCTACAGCGACACCACGGCGCTGCTGACGTTTCTCACGCAGAGATGCGGCATCGTCGCGATTCACGGCCCGATGATCGAAGGGCGGTTCGCCAGCGGCGTCGAGGGGTACGACCGCGAGTCGTTCCTGGCCTGCGTCTCGCGTCCCGAGCCGATGGGCGAAGTGGCAGCCTCGCTGCACCCGGTTCGCGACGGGGAAGCGGCCGGGCCGCTGACGGGCGGGACGTTGACGCAGATCGTCGCGTCGCTCGGGACGCCGTATGCGTTCGATCCGCCGGAAGGCTGCGTGTTGTTTCTTGAAGATGTCGCCGAGCGTCCGTACCGCATCGACCGCATGGTGACGCAGTTGAAGCTCGCCGGAATCCTCGACCGCGCCCGCGCCGTGATCTGGGGGGAGATGGTGCGGTGCCACGAGCCGTCAGGCGCGCCGGCAGCGCTCGACGTCGTCTGCGAGCTGTTCGAGCGTTTCGCCGGCCCCGTCGTCTTCGGGCTGCCATCGGGACATTCGACCGGCCCGTGCCTGACGCTGCCATTCGGCGTGCGGGCGCGGGTGACCGCCGGCCCGCGCACGACGGTGGCGATCGAAGACGCGGCGGTCACCGCGTGAGCGGCTGCCGCGTGCACCTGATCGGCGTCTGCGGCACCGCGATGGGCACCCTCGCCGCGATGCTGCGGCAAAAGGGGTTCGACGTCCGCGGCTCCGATCAGAACGTGTACCCGCCGATGAGCGACTTCCTGGAGGCGCAGGGCATCACGCTGCTCCAGGGCTACGACCCGAAGCACATCGGCTCGGACCTCGACCTGGTGGTGATCGGCAACGCGATCTCGCGCGGGAACCCCGAGCTGGAGGAGGTGCTGGATCGCAAGATCCGGTACTGTTCGCTCCCGGAAGCGATTCGCGATCACTTTCTCTGGGGCGCGCGGTCGATCGTCGTCGCCGGCACGCACGGAAAGACCACGACGACCTCTCTTGCGGGCTGGGTCCTGACCCACGCCGGCGCCGATCCGAGCGTGCTCATCGGCGGCATCGCGGAGAACTTCGACTCGAGCTACCGCCTTGGCGGGGGGCGCGACTTCGTGATCGAAGGCGACGAGTACGACAGCGCGTTCTTCGACAAGACGGCGAAGTTCCTGAAGTACCTGCCGGACATCGCCGTCGTGAACAACATCGAGTACGACCACGCCGATATCTATCCCGACCTCGAGTCGATCCGGCTCGCGTTCCGGCGCTTCGTCACGCTCGTGCCACGAAAGGGGCTGCTGTTGCTCGGCGCGGACGATCGCGAGGCCCTGGCGCTGCGAGTCACCGCAAAATGCCGCGTCGAAACGTTCGGCTTCGCGGGCGGCGCGGACTGGCAGGCGCACGACGTGAAGGCGCACCCGGGCGGCATGCGGTTCGCCGTGCGGCGCGGCGGCTCGCCATTCGGGCTCTTCGAGGTGCCGCTGCTCGGCGAGCACAACGTGCGAAACGCCCTGGCGGCCGTGGCGGTCGGTCACGCGACCGGGCTGGGCGCCACCGCGTTGATCGAAGGGCTCAAAGCGTTCAAAGGCGTGCGCCGCCGGCTGCAGCTGCGCGGGATCGCACGTGACGTGGCCGTGTACGACGACTTCGCGCACCATCCGACCGCGATCGCGGAGACCCTGGCCGGTGTGCGCTCGGCCTTCCCGGACCGGCGCATCTGGGCGATTTTCGAGCCGCGTTCAGCCACCTCGTGCCGCCGAATCTTCCAGAAAGACTTCGCCACCGCCTTTGACGCCGCCGGCGAGACGGTGATCGCGGCCGTCTTCCGATCGACCCTGCCGGAGGCCGAGCGGCTGTCAGGGGACGAGCTCGTCCTGGAAATGCAGCGGGCCGGCCGCAAGGCACGCCACATTCACAGCGTGGATCAGATTGTCTCCACGGTGTCGGCCGAAGCGCGGCCTGGAGATCTCGTCATCATCATGTCGAATGGCGGGTTCGACAACATTCACCAGCGGCTCCTCGCCTCGCTCGGCCCATGATGGACGCTCGCGGCACACCCGTCCTGCCCGTCGGCGACTCCGCGCTGCTGCTGCGAATCGGAAACGAGATCGATCCCGACCTCAACGAGCGCGCGCTCCACATCGCGCGGGAACTGGCCGCCGCCAGCCTGCGTGGCCTGCGCGACATCGTTGTCGGCTACGCGTCGGTCACGGTGTACTTCGATCCGCTCGCCGTCGAGCCCGCCGGCGTGGCGGAGGCGCTTCGCAGCCACGCCGCCCGGCCGCTGCCGCGTCGCGCCACTCCGCAGCGACAGGTGAAGATTCCGGCGGCCTACGGCGGCGCCGCCGGGCCGGATCTTGCCGACGTGGCCGCGTTCGCCCGGTGCTCGGAAGATGACGTGATCGCTCTCCACCTGTCGCGCGAGTACCGCGTGTTCATGGTCGGCTTCCTGCCGGGATTTCCCTACATGGGGATCGTTGATGAACGCATTGCGATGCCGCGGCGCGATACGCCACGGCTCGCGGTGCCGGCCGGCTCGATCGGCGTCGCAGGGCAGCAGACCGGCATCTATCCCGTGCAGAGTCCGGGCGGCTGGCGGCTGATCGGGCGGACCGACGAGGCGATGTTCGACCTGGACCGCTCCTCACCCTCGCTCCTCCGGGCCGGCGATCTCGTCAGGTTCGTGCGCGCATGAGCCTCACCGTCGTGCGCGCCGGCCTGCTGACCACGATCCAGGACGGTGGACGATGGGGGATGCAGGAGCAGGGGGTGCCGGTTTCGGGCGCCATGGATCCGTTCGCGATGCGTCTGGCAAACCTGCTCGTGGGAAATCGCGCGGAGGAAGCCGCGCTGGAGGTGACACTCCTCGGGCCGGAGCTGCGGTTCGATGGCGACGCGGATCTCGTGGTGGGCGGTGCGGATCTGTCGGCCGTCATTGAAGC
Source organism: Acidobacteriota bacterium (assembly GCA_016184105.1). Classification (NCBI taxonomy): domain Bacteria; kingdom Pseudomonadati; phylum Acidobacteriota; species Acidobacteriota bacterium. The sequence goes on along the minus strand of JACPDI010000048.1, from coordinate 26,898 downwards.
GGGAGGCGGCGCGATCGGCATCCGTCGCTGGATTCCCGTGCGCGTGCCCGCGGGGGCGTCGCTGCGCTTCGGCGAGCGCCGTTCGGGCGCGCGCGCCTACGTCGCCATTCGCGGCGGCCTCGACGTGCCGGCCGTCCTGGGCAGTCGCGCGGCGTCCGTGCAGGCGCGGTTGCCCGGGCTCGCCGGACGCGCGCTCCGCGCCGGGGACGTGCTGCCCATCGCGAATCGCGCCATCAGGGAGCCACGGCGTTCGCCCCGTCACGGGCTCGAGGACGTCGCGATCGATTCGATTCCCGCTGCCGCTCGATTTATCTGGGGTCCCGACGCGAACCTGTTTCCGGCGGACGAAGTGGCCCGATTTCTCCGCGCGACCTACCGGGTCTCCACTGCATCGAACCGCATGGGGTATCGGCTCGATGGACCCGTTCTGCACGCCGAGGGAAGCGGCCGGCTTCTGTCCGAGGCCACACCGATCGGCAGCCTCCAGGTGCCTCCGTCCGGCGAGCCCATTCTGCTGATGGCAGACCGGCAGACGAGCGGCGGCTACGCGCGGATCGGCACGGTGATCTCCGCCGACATCCGGATCGCGGGGCAGCTCGCGCCCGGCGACGCGATCCGCTTCATGCCCTGCGAGCTGGACGAGGCGATCCGCGCGCTGCGCGAGCAGGAGAGCGCTCTCGCGGACCTCGGAGCCTCGAGATGAGCGACGCCGTCGCGGAATCGATCGCGTCGATCGTGGGGGCGGATCGCGTGGCCCGCCAGGCCCCGCTCGCGCCCATGACGACCTTCAAAGTGGGCGGGCCGGCGGACTGGCTCGTCGAAACACGCAGCCCCGGCGAATTGCGCGACGTTCTCGCGCTCGCGCGTCGCGAGGGGCTGCCGGTGACGGTCATCGGCGGCGGCTCGAACCTCCTGGTCGCCGACCGCGGGATCCGCGGGATTGTCATCCGGCCGCGTGGAGGCGAGGTCCACTGCGTCGCCGACAACCGGATCCGCGCCGACGCGGCGCTCACGATCAACGGCCTGGTGCGGTGGACGATCTCGCATTCGCTCGCCGGGCTCGAGTTGTGGGCCGGTACGCCGGGCACCGTCGGCGGCGCTGTTTATGGGAACGCGCACTTCAGAGGGCGGTTGATGGGGGATCTCGTGCTGCGCACGGCGGTGATCTCCATCGACGGCCGGCTGGCGGAGCTCGACAGGGCGGAGATGGAGTTCGCGTACGACAGGAGCCGGCTGCAGCGCACGCGCGAGATCCTGATCTGGGCGGAGTTCGCCGTGTCGCCCGGCGGCCCCGCCGCGCTGCGCGAGACCGCGCGGCAGTCGCTGGCATACCGGAAACGCACGCAGCCGCTGGATCTTCCGAGCGCGGGCTGCATCTTCCAGAATCCCGATCCTGCCGTCGACCGCGTGCCGGACGGCATCCCGCACTCGGCGGGCGCGCTCATCGACCGCGCCGGCCTCAAAGGGCGCCGCGTGGGTGGCGCGCAGGTATCGGACACCCACGGCAATTTCATCGTCAACGACCATCACGCGACGGCCGCTGAGATCAGGCGGCTTGTGGAAGAATGCAAGGACGGCGTGCGCCGCGCGTTCGGCGTGGAGCTCAGGGAAGAGATCGTGTCTCTCGGCGAGTTTTGACCATGAACTCATCACACCAGCCCGTCGCGTCGCTCCGAATCGTGGGTGGCCGGGAGCTGTCCGGCCGTATCACGGTTGAAGGCAACAAGAACGCCGCGCTGCCGCTGATGGCGGCGTGTCTGCTCACCGGCGAGGAATGCGTGCTCGAGAACGTCCCGCGCATCCGGGATGTCGAGGTGCTCGCGCGACTCCTCGAAGGGCTCGGCGCACAGGTGGCCGGGCTCGGCACGCCAACGCTTCGCATCCGCTGCGAGCGGGTCGCGACCGCCAGCCCCGCGCCCGACCTCGTGGGCAAGCTGCGAGGCTCAGTGTTGCTCCTGGGCCCGCTGCTCGCGCGCCGCGGGTTCGCGCATCTTTCACAACCGGGCGGCGACTTTCCCGCGCGGCGTACGCTGACGACCCATCTGCAGGCCCTCGTCGCGCTCGGCGCGACGCAGCGGGACGAGCCCGGCACCGTCCTCGAGGTCCCGAACGGCCTCGCCGGCGCTTCGATGTACCTGGACGAGGCCTCGGTGACCGGTACGGAAACCGCGCTGCTGGCGGCGGCCGCTGCCAAGGGACGGACCGTCATCCGCCACGCCGCCTCCGAGCCGCACGTCGTCGAGCTCTGCGAGTTCCTGGCGCGGATGGGGGCGCACGTGTCGGGCGCCGGCACGTCCACCATTGTGGTCGAGGGGGGCCGCCTCCGCGGCGCGACGCACCGCCTGCGCGGCGACTACATCGAGGCCGGAAGCTGGAGCGTCGTGGCGGCGATTACCGGCGGCGCGGTGGAAGTGCACGGCGTCAGCGCGGAGGACATGGAGCCGATCGTCGCCGTGCTGCGCGCAATGGGCCTGCCTTGCCGGCTCGAGGAGAACTGGTTCGCGACCGAGCGGGCGCCGCGGCTGGTGGCAGTCAAGCGGATCACCACCGGGCTGTGGCCTGGCTTCCCGAGCGACATGGTGAGCCTCGTGACCGTGCTCGCAACGCAGGCGGAGGGGCGGACCCTCGTGCACGACTGGATGTACGAGCTGCGTTTGTTCGCGCTGGAGCAGCTCAGCGCGATGCGCGCCGACTTGTTCCTGTGCGATCCGCATCGGATGATCGTGACCGGGCCCACCAGGCTGCGCGGGCGCGCGCTCGACAGCCGCGACATCCGTTCGGGCATGGCGCTCATCGCCGCCGCGCTCGCCGCTGACGGGGAGAGCACGCTCGCGCCGCTCGAGACGGTGGAGCGGGGTTACGCGCGGCTGGTGGAGCGCCTGAAGGCGCTGGGCGCGCAGGTCGAGGAGATACGCGCGTAGGAGGCTGACATAAGTGTGACAGTCACACTTTCCGAAGCGCCGGCCCAGGAAAGTGTGACTGTCACACTTATGCCCCTCCGAGAGCTACCGCGGGATCGGCTTCTTCGGCTCCGGCGGTTTGATCGGCTGCGGCTTGGTCGGATCCGGCACCGGCGCGGGCTGCTGCGCTGCGGGCTCCTCGCCGGGAGGCACGATCGACGCGGGCAGGTCGATCACCGGCAGTCCGAGGTCGCGTCCGACCTTGAAGGGCCGGAGGTCGCTCTCGTTCAGGTCCAGCACCCGGACGATGTGCGGTGTCAGCGTGAGGATGATGTCTGTTTCCTGTGTCTCGCGCCGGTTGTGCGCGAACAGGCGCCCGATCACCGGGATGTCGCTCAGGCCCGGGATGCCGGACAGCACCGTGCGCTCGTCATCGCGGATCAGGCCGGCAAGCATGTTGGTCTCGCCGTCGCGAAGACGGATGGTCGTCGAGATCGAGCGGTTGCCGAACGTCGGCAGCCCCGCGAACCCCGTGCCCGAGATGCTGCTCACGTCCACCTTCACGGTGAGCGAGACCTCGTCGTCGTGGTGCGTGCGAGGCATGATGTCCAGGCCGACGCCAACGTTCTCGTACACGAAGGACGTGATGGGCTGCTGGTTCACGCCGCCCGTCGCGATCGGCGCGAAGGTGGTGACGGGCACCGGCACGCGCTCGCCGAAGCGCGCCTGCGCGGCGATCCCTTCCGACGTGCGGAGCCTGGGGCTGGCCAGCGTCCGTGTGCTCGCGTCGGTCTTCAGCAGGCGATAGTACAGCGCCGGCACGTTGGACACGAGGACGTCGGCCTGCGTGAGGTTGCGCAGGTCACGCAGCGACAGCCCTTCGCGGTTCACATCTGCGGTTCCCGCAACCCCGGCGGAGCCTGGCGACGCGACCTGCAGGCCATACTCCTTCAGGCGCGTGCGATCGACCTCGAGAAGCTCCACGTCGATGACCACTTCCGGCCGCGCCTTGTCGATGGCCCCGAGGACCCGGGCGGCCGCCGCGATGCGCTCCGGCGTGTCCTTGATCGTCAGGGCATTGGTGGCGTTGATCGGCGCGATCTTCCGCGCGTCGACGACGATCCGGAGCAGGTCGATGACTTCCTTCAGCTCGGCATTGCTGACGTAGAAGGTGCGGACGATCTCCTCCTCGTACTCACGCCGCTTGGCCGGCGTGTCGGGAATCACCGTCACGGTCCGCGGGGCGGTCACGCGATAGAAATTGCGCGTGCTCGCGGCAACCGAGGCGAGCGCGTCTTCGAGCGTGCTGTTCCGCAGGTCGATCGAGAGCGACGCGTCGCGAAACGCCGGGTCGAACACGAGGTTGAGGCCGGCGAACTTCGCGATGGCGGTGAAGATCACCCGCGCCGACGCTTCGCTGAACACGAGCGAGGCAGGAAGTTTCGTATCGCCGGGAAGGTCGAGCCCGGGCGGCGGCAGGTCGCGCGTGCGCTCGATGAGCGTTTCAAGCTCGGTTTTGCCTTCGCGATCAACGGCCACGCGCGCCCGGGCCTGCGTGCGGGCGGACCTCAGCTCGCGCTCGATCTCGCCGTCGGTCGGATTCAGCTCGGATGCGATCTGGAACTCGAGCAGCGCCTGCTCGGTGCGACCCGCGGCCGCCAGTCGGCGTCCACGCGTGTAGTGTTGCTGCGCGGCGAGCAACCGCGTGCGCTCGAGGCCGGCGCGCGCCTCCTTGTCGTCGGGCCGGGCGCGCACGACCTTCGTGTATTCGACGACCGCGCGGTCGTAATCCTGGAGCCGCTCGGCCCGCCGGCCGGCCTTCAGCGCCGTCGGCGCGCAGGCCGGGCCCGCCGCCGCCACGAGCGCCAGCGACACGGCGAACGCGGCGATGCGGCTACCGGCGCTCTGGCGTGTTGTCACTTCTCACCACTTCCGTGCCGGGCGGGATCTTGAAGACGAACGTCTTATCGGCCAGACCGGTGTTTTCCTTGATCTCCGAGAACGTGAACGTCGAACGCCCCCCCTGCTTGTCGGCCGCAGACAGCACGCGAATCTGGTAACTGGCGGGATCGACCGCGAGAAACAGCACGTCGTAGTCGCGCTCGGTCTGTCTGGGCGACAGCTTCAGGACTGACGTGCCGGGGGGAGCACCCGCAAGTTCCCCATGGGCAACAGCGAAGTCGCGCACCAGGTTGCCCTTGCCGGTCAGAAACAACGCTGCGGTGGTCGCCTGATCGCTGGCCGGCACAGGACTGATATAGACCTGCCGATCCGCCGGAATGTACGAGTAAATCTGCGACCCATCGGCCACAAACAGTTTCTTTTCCGGATGCGTGTATTCCCACCGCATGCGTCCCGGCTTCTTGATCTGCAGGGTGCCACGCTCGGTGACCATCTTGCGCAGGACGCCCCCCTCGTAGGCGTGCACGAACCGCGCTGAGAAATCCCGAATCGTGTCGTAGCGCTGTTGCACGGACCTTGCGAGTTCGGCCGGCGGGGCCGGCAGAGAGGTCTGCGCCGGCAGCGACACGCTGACCGCGGCTGTGGCGAGAATTGCCGTAAGAACCAATAAACGCATGAAGATAAGGCTATCTTAGCACCGGAATGCGATAGCGGGGCTGGACCGCGAAGGAGCCGCCTTCGTAGGCGAGCGACGCCAGTCCTCCGCCAGCATCGAAGATTCCCAGCGTGGCGCCCCGCTCGAGCGTCAGCGCGTGACGCCCGTTGACCACGACGTGGCCGAAACCGGCCCTGCGCATCGTGTCGAACCGGACCCAGGCCTCGATCCTCACGACCAGCCGGCCGAAGGGAAGCCGTGCGCTCACGCGGAACGGCCGGTCAGCCGCCGCGCGCAGCAGCGGGGGAGAACCGGCCACTCCGGCGAGTACCACGTACCGGGCGCGGGGCAGCTGGTCCGCGCCGAGCGCGCGCGCCACTCGGTCCACACGCCCTCGATCGAAGACGAATCCCGTCAGCGGCGTGATGAGTGACAGCAGGTACGGCGTGCCTGCCGCGGGCGGCGGCACGCTCGCGAGCGTCGACGCGGGCGCTCGGGGGTCCGGTTCAATGGCGAAGTGCGATCCGTACACCGCTCTCACCTTCGCCGCCGCCGGTGCCGTCAGCACGATGTCGCGCCCCAGGGCGTGATTGCGCGAGACGAATTCCGGGAAATGCCAGAGCACCGCGGCGCTCAGCGTCCTGGGCAGCTCGGGACGGTCGATCGCCAGCTCGTAGCCAATCGCGTTCTGGTTCTGCCAGTTCAGATCCGCCACGTAAACCGACCGTTGCGGATCCAGTCCGGACAGGGCGGCGTCGACGAACGTCTCCGCACGCCGGTCGCCACTGCGATCGACCGCCGGCCACGTATCGACGATTCGCCATAGCGGAACGAGCAGTAGAAGAACGATCGCAATGCTGCGGACGCCGGCGCGCAGCCGCCAGGCCATTTCAGCGAGTACCGCCGCACCGCAGGCGGCAAACATCGCGGCGACCTGATGCGAGGGGAGCAGGAACACGTGGGTGTCACCCACGTTGTAGAGGAACGCGAAGATGAACGTGGCGCTCCACGCGAGGAGCAGCGCGGCGCACCAGACCCGCGAGGCGCGCCACAACGCGACGACTCCTGCCGCGGCAACGGCGAGGCCGGCGAGGCCGAACTGCTGCCGCAGGTCCCACCAGTACATGTCCAGGCGCTGTCCCCACTGATTCAACGGCGCCGCGCCGACCAGCGTCCCGCGCCAGTCCGTCTTCGTCACGTCGAACCAGAAGGTGGGGACGAGCTCCCAGGCGCTCGCGCGCGGCGCCGTCATCGCCCAGAGACCGTGGAAGTTCCACGCGTACTGCAGCGCGCCCGCGGAGGCAATGAGTGCGGCGAGCGCGATCCCCCGGATCGAGAACGGATTCGGCGCCGCACGACGCCGCCCGTGCCAGAGGAGCCACGCAAGGGCGGGTGCGAAGAGGATCATGCTGAGGTGGTTGCCGAAGCTCAGCGCGTAAATCCCGTAGAGCCACGCAAGAGATGCGGCCGTCGGGCTTCGCCACCACCGGAGGGCCGCGATGAAGGTCAGCGCAATGAACAGCGCCTCGAGTGTGTACACCTCGGCGATGACCGCCTGCGACCAGAACGTGTACGACGCGGCCAGCATCAGCGCGCCCCACAGCGCCGCCGTCCTGCTGCGCGTCAACGCCCACGCCAGCCACGCGAACGCGCCGGCCGACAGGGCGCCGAACACGGCCGACATGACATTCATCGCGTGGGCCGGGCTGCCGCCGAGCGCGGCGACGAACAGCTTGCCAAGCGCGAAGTAGAGCGGGTACGCGTGCCGCGGAACGACAAGCGGGAGCGTGACGACCGTCTGGAACGACGCCGTGTCGCCGAGGTCCAGGCCGGGCAGGAGCGTCCCGCCGTACATCAGTGCGGCCGCCGCGGCGACGAAGACCGCGACAACCACAGGTGTACTTCTTGCCGCATCCTGCCTGGTATGTCGCTGGAGGTCAGCCATGCGCAAATCCAGGTGAAAGGTCAGGGCCTGATCCGGGCGCGCTTCGATCGAAGCCGCCGCAGCACCTCGCCGAGCGGGCGCGTGTTCAGGACGTGCGACGCCGTGGCCCGGCCGCGCCGCGCGGTGCCCACCCCGAGCTGCATCTGCCGATCGAGCAGCCGCGCGTGGTGGCAGTCGCTGTCCACCGAAAGGACGACACCGGCGTCGATCGCGCGACGGACGAGCGATCCATCCAGATCGAGATGGCTGGGCGCGCCATCCACCTCGAGCAGCGTGCCCGTGCGCACGGCGATGTCGAACAGCGCATCGAAGTCGAGATCGTACCCATCGTACCGGCCCACCAGGCGGTTGGCCGGATGCGTCAGCGCCGATACGAGCGGATGTTCGGCGGCCGATCGATAGCGCCTGAGCAGCCGGTCAGGACCGTGGCCGGCGCGATCGTGCAGTGACGCCAACACGACGTCAAGGCGCGCGAGCACGGCGTCCGGGAAATCGAGCCGGCCGTCAGGCAGGATGTCCACCTCGGCCCCTTTGAGGATTCGCATCGCGGGATAACGCTCCTGCAGGCGATCGATCTCGTCCCCCTGCCGGGCCAGGTCGTCCGCCGTCACCGTGCGCGACGCCCCGGCGCTCTGGGAGTGGTCGGTGATCGCGATGTACTCGTAGCCGAGCGGTGCGCAGGCTGCCACCATCGCCTCGAGGGTGTCGCGCCCGTCGCTGAACGTGGTGTGCATGTGGAGATCGCCGCGGATGTCCCGACGCTCGAGCAGGGCAGGCAGCGTACCCTGCGCCGCGTCCTCCAGTTCGTCCGTCCCCTGGCGCAGTTCGGCGGGCACGTAGGCGAGACCCAGCTGCGCGTACACGGCATCTTCAGTCGGCGCCTCGGAAACCCCGCGCGCCGAAACGAGCCCGCTGCCGGTCAGGCGGACATCGACGGCGTCAGCCCGCTGCTGCAATCTGGCGACGTGCTCGCGCGAGCCGGTGTGGAAGAGGAGCGCGGCACCGTACTGCTCGGGCGCCGCGGTCTTGACGCTCACTTCGTGCGACCCGGACAGCACCGTCAGGCCGGCGGGCCCGTGAAACCGCACCGAGGCGAACTGCGGTACCGCATCGAGCGCCTGGAACAGGTTCTCGGCTTCGCGGGTGGCCGCAACGATTCGCAGATCCCGGACGGTGGGCTCGATTCGCCGAAGGCTTCCCGCCACGCTCGCGCTCGACACCGCCGGAAGCGTTTGCAGGATGCCGAGCAGCGGCTCGACCGCCTCGAACGCCCTCCCGAGCGTCAGGCGCACATCGTCTCCGGTCGCATCGAGCGCCCGGCGCGCCCGCGCCGCCACCTCCTCGGGTACGCCGTGGTGCGCAACGACGTGCCCTTCGAGCGCGAGCGCAAGGTCGCCGGTGGTGAGGATGCCCAGTTGCCGGTGGAGGACGACCAGATCCGCGGGAGCGAGAAGCCCCGTCTGCAGCAAGCGCTGAAAGTCGCGCGGCAGCTCCCGCTCGGCGGCGCAGAGCAGCCCCTCCCCGCGCCCTTGCTCGATCTCTTCGGCCCGTAACCGGGACCGCGCGTCGAGCCTGTCGGCGGCAGCGGGATCTCTCGCGACGCGGCGCAGTGCTGCCGCGTCGGAGGTGTCGCCGTGCAGTTCCAGGAGATCGGCGAGCCGCAGGAAGAAGCCGGTCACCCTTGACGGACGACGGTCACGGCTTCGACCCGGTCGCCGGCGTGGCAGGGCCCTCAGCCGCCGCGGGGGCGGCAGATTCGGGGGCTGCGGCCACAGCGGCGCCCGCTGCGGGCGGCGCAGGCCTGGCCGCGGCGGCGGCCGGCTTGGCCGCGGACGCCGACGGCTGCGGTGCGCTCTTCGTGTCGACCGGCAGCTTCGCGTTCACCCATTCTGCGATGCCGCCCCCGAGCACAAACGCGCGGAGGCCGCGGCGCAACAGCGCCGCGCCGGCTTCCGCGCTGACCATGTTGGCGGGATCCGAGTCGAACAGCACGATATCGCGATCGCGCGGCAGGGACGCCGTCGCGATCGCGTCCGGCGCGACGCGCTGCGCGCCGGGCAGCGTCACCGTGCTGTGCTCGTAGGGATACTTCAGTCGAACGTCAACGATCAGCGGATGCGAGGAGGAGTCAGGGCTGTCGAGCCGGGCCTTCAGCTCCTCGCGTGAGATGCGAGGCACTGCCATCCCGTCATTCTATCGCAACCGATTCCGGCGACCCTTCAGGGCAGGGTCAGTGGGTAGTGGGTCAGTTTCAGGCCCACGAGCCGAAACTAGACTCCCGTGGGTGCCGCGCTATGGACCAGATGTCCCGACACCCCCGTATCTCCAGCGGATCAGAAAGCGATTACCGCTCAAGCAGAAAGTTCAGTATCCTGGGAGCATGACGACTTGTCTGGCCCTGATCTGTGACCAGTCACGTACGATTTTCGGCGCCGCGGACACCCAGTTCAGCTTGGACTATACCACCAGCAATACCGCAGAGAAGATCCAACTCCTCGATCAACGATGGTACGTCCTCTATGCAGGAAACGTCTCACCGTGTGAGCAAGCGCTTCTGTCGCTCCAAGATCAATTTGCCGAACATCCTCACACCATCGCGCAGGTTCGAGCAGCCCTGATTGTTGCGTGCCAATCTTGGCCGTGCCAAATGGACGAGGATCGGTATTTGCTCGTGGCAGGCTTCGATCACCGACGCCGGCCTCATCTGCTCGTCGCGTACGATGCGGTTGGCTATCCTGTGCCCAGCATTACCTCTCACGGGAGACGGGGCGTTGCAGCGATTGGTTCCGGAGCCGCCGCCGCCGAACAGTATCTCGCGCATTACCGCTGCAATCGACGTACTCCGCGCATCGAGGGAGCGTATCTCGCCTGCGCAGCAAAATTCTTCTCAGAGCCCGCCACTGGCGTAGGGGTGGAAACTCATGTCATTGGGTTGCGGTATGACGATATCGCTCAGTTACCCCTTGAAGTAATCGACGGTTTCCGGACGGTGTACGAGCAACAGGGAAAATTGCCAGCGTTCCCGACAGCGCCTGTGGGGGAGATTGGCAAGAAGTACCAATATTTTGGTTGACATAGGTTGACCGCTCAAGTATAAATGTCAATATGAATCGGCTGCCGGTAGGGCGACAAGTCGCCGTGATCGCCGCGTTGACCGAAGGCAGCAGCATTCGGTCTACCGTCCGCATGACGGGTGTGGCGAAGAACACGATCACCAAGCTACTCAGCGATTTGGGACCAGCTTGTGCGCAGCACTTGGATCGCACACTGCGTGGCCTGGCCTGTCGCCGCGTCCAGATCGATGAGATTTGGTCCTTCTGCTATGCGAAGCAGAAGAACGTCCCGGAGCATCTGAAAGGGCTATGGGGCTTCGGGGACGTCTGGACGTGGGTCGCGCTCGACGCTGACACCAAATTGGTATTAGCGCACCGCGTGGGACCGCGACATCCAGTAATCGCTTATCAGTTCATGCGCGACGTGGCAGCTCGGCTAACGACGCGTGTGCAACTCACGACGGACGGCCTTGTCTGGTACCTCGATGTGGTCGAGCAGGCATTTGGCAGCGAAATCGACTATGGGATGCTAGAGAAGCGGTACGGTCGGGGACCAGCTCCGGATGCAAGCGCGGCTGTACGGTACAGCCCCGCGACGATTACCGCCGCCACTCGGCGCGTCATTCAGGGTCAGCCCGACAGGCGGTACATCTCCACCAGCTACGTTGAACGCCAGAACCTCACAATGCGGATGGCGATGCGACGGTTCACCAGACTGACCAATGGCTTCTCGAAGAAAGTGCAGAACCATGCGGCCATGGTCGCGATCTTCTATTTGCACTACAACTTCTGCCGCATCCATCAGACACTGCGCGTGACGCCCGCGATCGCGGCGGGGGTGACCGATCACGTGTGGGAGTTGAATGAACTAATCGGGGTAATGGGGACTCGTCAACAGGCCGCGTAGGTGCTAGGCTTTTCCCCAATGACGCAGGAAGAACGAGCGGTCGAGCAAATGCGTGCCGTAGAGCGGTACAAAGACCTGACACAGCATGTGGCACTGCTACAGGCACGATTGACTCGCATCGGGCGAGAGCAAACTGTCCTTGGGGGTGCGCTTCAGGGCCTGCACCTTGGGTACCAAATCAGCATTCAGGCGTCAACGATCACGATTGAGAACTTGAATCCTGCGCTCGCGACTGGTGCTGATGTGTCGGTATCACGCGACAGCTTCGATATGGAAAGTCTTGCGCGCACGCTAAGCGAGCTTGCGACATTGGAAGGTGAGCACCGGCGACTGCGGGAACTGCTAGATGCGGCGGGCCTACTCCATCTCGGATGAAGTTAGCGCTGTAGCCAGTTCAGGAGCCGCGATCCTCCACCTGTGTAGAACACGTACCCCAGACCAACGACTCCGCCGAGAAAAAGCACGAAGACGAGAAGCGCTGTGAATAGACGGAAACGCTCGTTCTCTCGGCCTGCTGCGATCAGCCCCTCACTGATGAGATTGCCCAGCGCCACGCCGCTGGCGATCGTAAGAATCGCGGCTAACATAGCCGTCTTAGCGTTTCTTCCATCGTGCCGCAGCCCCTGCCTGCGCGATCTGTTTACGCTTGCGCGCTGTCAGCGCCGCTGCCCGAGCGGGTCCGCCCTTCGCGCCGCCTCGCCGCCCGAGCGCCACAGCCGCCGGATCCTTTCCAGCATCCGGGTCCGCCGGTTTGGGAATCTGGCCAGTGGACTCCTGCACGATTTGCAGAGCGCGCTGCGACAAGTCGCGGGGGCGCTTGGGGCGGCTCACTTCGGTGCCTCGACTTCCAGCACAATCTTGAAGCCGGTCCCATTTCCACGGCGCAGCGCCGTGAGGGCGTGGGCAAAGTCTGTGGCAGTCGATTCAAGGGTTTGGTGCCACGGATGCTGACATTCTCCGCAAACAGTCGGAATGCGATCGGCCCGTTCAGGAGAGCGGCTCACGCGCGCGCCACATTGACGGCAGACAAAGGAAATGCTTTTCAGGTCGGTCAATTCGATCAGTAGTCGCGTCTCCAAGGTCACGCTCCGGAGCGTAACACGGCGGTCAAGCGAGGAGAGCCGAAAATTGAAACTGACCCACTACCGGGTCAGTGATGTCTGGCGGGCGCAAGCTCGCGATTGTGCGTCGCCACGTGGTCGTGCGCCAGATGCGGCTGGAGCGGATGCACGACATCCCAACCCTGCGAGCGGCGGCCGCAGTTGGCGCACCGCAAAAACATCGCGCCCGACTCACAGCAGATGCTGTAGTCGTGCCCGACAAGATAGCAACTGATCCAGTGCCACATCGCCGTTCTCCTGGTCCGCGCCCGTTTGCGAGTGTCCCACCCTGAGGCAATCGGGATGCCACACAGGCGTATGCACTCCGATTGTGCAAATGCGGGCCAATCAACGAAGGTTCGCGGTTTTGGGCGGTTCCGGGCGGGTGGCGGGCGAGACTGTGCAGAGAAGGAACTGGACAGCCTCTTACAAAAATGTCCTCGCAGGTCGGGGGCCTGAACTCGGGCTACACTGGGGCCATGCCCATCTTCGAGTATGTCTGCCGCGACTGCGGCCGGGCCTTCGAGGCCCTCGTCAACGGCTCGAATGGCTCGCGCGCCGCGCAGTGCCCAGGCTGCCACAGCGAGGCCCTCGAGAAACAGTTGTCGGTTTTCGCCGTGTCGACGGCAACCCCCAGGCGCGACGGTCCGATGCCCCCTTCGGGCGGCTGCGGCCGGTGCGGTGACCCGCACGGTCCGTGCTCGATGAACTGACGATGCACCGGGACGATCTCGAGGCGCTCAAAGCCGCGTTGCGTGGCCTGAAGACCACCGCCGCCAGGCTTCAGCAGGTGGAATCTGCCGTCGACCGCGCGACCGACGCAGACCCTCCGGCAGACCTCATTCGCGCCGCGACGGCGCACGCGATCGCGGCCAGCGCCCTCGCCGGGCTGCTGCACCGGGTGTTCACGCCGGGCGGCGCGCCGACGGGGGACGCCGCCGAGCTCACGGACTCGTCGGGCGAAAGCGCGACGTAGCGGCTGAGCCGCCAGCCTTCCCGCTTTGGCTGAGGCTTGAGCGGCGGTCCGCGCCTGTTGAGCCTCGCAACACCCCGTCGCGCCCGTTGACTTTCAATACGTCATTTCGTTACATTCCTAAATAACGCCGCGTACGGCCTCCCGTACTCCACTCCAAACGTCAGCGACCCGCGCGCCTTTACCACCACGCCACCCTGGTGCCCGGCCACGGTCAGGCCGTTCGAAGTCAACACCTCCCGTCTGCCTCTCCGTCGAAAAGGAGCAACGATGATGAAAGGGCCGATCACCAGGAAAGAGTTCCTTGCCAGCACGACCAGGACCGTCGCCGCGGTTTCTGCAGGCGTCGTCGCCGGACACGTGATTTCCGCCAGCGGCGGCCAGTCGCGGCAGGCGGGCATCACCAACGCGGCGCTGGCACCGTGGCCGTGGCCGTACAGCCGGCTGGATCGCGAAGACGTCCGCAAGCGGGCCCACAAGGCCTACTACGATGGCGGATGCGCGTACGGTGCATTCCATGCGTTGATCTCGGCGCTGGTGGATGCCGTCGGCGAACCCTACACGCGCATCCCGACGCAGATGATGTATTTCGGCGGCGGAGGCGCCGCCGGCTGGGGCACGCTGTGCGGCGCGCTCAACGGATCGGCGGTCGCGATCAGCATCGCCGTCGACCGGGCCAACGCCAACGTGATCATCGGCGAGTTGATGGGGTGGTATACCCAGGTTCAGTTCCCCAGCAACATCAGCAACGACTACGCGACCCAACACGTGTTCCTGATCAACAAGAATGACAAGCCGTTGATGCAGACCGTTGCCGGCTCCACCCTGTGCCATGCGTCCGTCAGCAATTGGTGCACCGAGGCCGGCGTCAAGGCGTCGGCACCGGAGCGCTCGGAGCGGTGCGCGCGGCTGACGGGGGACACTGCCGCCCACGCGGTCGATCTGCTGAACGACTACTTCAGCGGCCGGTTCCGGGCGACGTTCGTCGCGCCCGAATCGGTGGTGGGCTGCATGAGCTGCCACTCGTCGGTGATCGGCAACGTGCAGGCGACCGTGAAGATGGACTGCCAGCAGTGCCACAAGGACAACTGGGATCACCTGTACTGAGGGGGACCGCAGTGGATGGGTCGGGGGTTGACGGGGCCTGGATGGCCCGCCGAGCCGAAGCTCGCGCGTGACACGCAAGCGAGCGAAAGCTGGTGGACGGCAGGAGGCTCGAACTCCCGACCTCCGCGTTGCGACGCTGAGCGCAAGCGGCAGTAACAGAATGAGGCAGCACGCCTTACAGGTTCGCGCGTGAGGCGTGTGCTCCTTGCAGGAAACACCCAAATTCAGCGGGGTTCCGCTAGGGCTCGCCGCTGAAGCGGGCGGCGCAATCCACGCGGAACGCGGGTGCTCAAACGCGGGAGACCAGATCCCTGCCGAGTACGGCGTAACGTGCTCGGCGCTTCGCCAGGGCGGGCACGGGAGTTCCTGGGAGTACACGCAGGGGTCGGAGCGCAGCCATCGACGCGCGTCGTGACGGATGCCACGGCGGCTCATGGCGTACTTCACCGCGCCGGAGCTTTCCAGCCAAGAGGGCGCTCGCGTGTCGCATCAGCCGAACCAGACGGAGGTCTGTATCCAGGAACGCCCTGTCCTTCTCCTTGGGGGTGGCCTCGCTTTGCGTACCTTTCGTCAGCCAAACACCTACAAGACCACTTTCTCTTTGTGAGCCTCATAACGTGTGTGTAGACTGGGCAACCGCTACGAAGTCTACGTAGTGATCAACGAAAAGCGCGCCGAGACCTTCTGGCGTTCGTTGTGGGGGATGTTCGTGACGCCCGCGCACGCCGATGATGCCTTCAGCGGTGATGGGGGGTATCTCGTCTGGTCCGAGTGGGACGACTTTAACGACGACGCCTGGACCGGCTTCCTTTTCGTTGACGACGGGACTGGCCGAACGTGGTCGATCGACAACCAGTGGGGTGCGGTCGATGTGGAGCGTCCGGTGTATTGGACGCGGGGAGAACTTCGCACTCGCGACGGATTCCGCAAAGACGCCAGGGCAGGCCAGGCCACGGGAGGCGGCGGCTGTTACTGTTACACGAGCTATCCCGCTGCACGTTGTATTCTCGAACAAGGTTTTTGGTCTTCGCGAGACTTTTGCGCTGGCGCGGTGGCCGGTTGTCGTGCGCGTGGACCATGGATATCGCCCAGCTACTGGCAGTGTGTGGGATCGACGTGCGGCACCGCCGCAGCCGTATGGATAATTCGATGGGCACGCGAGACGACCTATAATTGTCGTCAAGGGAACAATTGCCACCATCCTCGCGGTGTCGGTCGGGGCGCTGATCGTCCATCGCTGGAGAAGGCGCAAGTAGCTTGAAGGACAAAGGTCGCGGGTTCAAATCCCGCCCCCGCAACCAATCTTCTGCAAAACGCGCCAGCGCAGACTGGCGCGATTTACCTTTCAGCGACCTTCCGGCTAGACAATATGGAATGACCGGCCCGCTATCGTAACGTCGTAGTGCTGCGAGCATCCGTGGGGCGCACTACCTCGAAGCGGCGGCGGCCGACAAGACGACCCTCCGACAAGCGCGACGGGGAAATCGTGACGGTGCTGAATCGGTTTTTCGGCGGCGTGCTGCTGCACGAGTTGACCGCCCACCGGATCGAACAGAGCGGAAGCGTTCAGCGCTGGAGAGCTTCGACCGGATGTTCCTGGCGGCGACAAGTGGACACACAACGGACACACGGCAAGCCGACGCCGACGAGCTGTGGTCGGAAATCGCCGAACTGCTGCGGGAAATTGGTGGACGGCAGGAGGCTCGAACTCCCGACCTCCGCGTTGCGAACGCGGCGCTCTCCCAACTGAGCTAGCCGCCCACTCCCACCTGCGACGTGCCACGTGCGGCGTGCGACGTGTCACGAACCGCCAATCGTAGCACGGCCGCGCGCGCCCTCGCAACCGCGGCCGCACCTCGCTGCTATACTCGACAGGATGCCTGAACACAAACTGCACCGCCTGGGTGTGCTCACCGGAGGTGGCGACGCGCCCGGCTTGAACGCCGTCATCCGCGCCGTCGTCAAGGCCGCGTCGAACTGCAGTTGCCAGGTGCTCGGTCTCGAGGACAGCTTCGACGGCCTCCTCGAGCCGGACCGCCACCGCGTGCTCACGCCGAAGGACGTCACCGGCATCCTGCGCCTCGGCGGGACGATTCTCGGGACAAAAAACACCGGCAACCCGTTCGCGTATCCACGGAACACGTCAGGCGGCGTCGCCGACTACTCCGACCGCGTCGTGGAGATCTTCCACACACTCGGGCTCGACTCGCTCATCGTGATCGGCGGCGACGGCACGCTGTCGATCGGCTACGAGTTCCAGAAGAAGGGGATCCCCGTCGTCGGGGTGCCGAAGACGATCGACAACGACATCGTCGAAACGACCAATACGTTCGGGTTCTCGACGGCCGTCGATTTCGCCACCGATGCGCTGGATCGGCTGCACACGACGGCGGAGGCGCATCACCGGGTCATGTGCGTCGAGGTGATGGGGCGTTATGCCGGATGGATCGCGCTGCACGCCGGCATCGCCGGCGGCGCCGACGTGGTCCTCATCCCGGAGATTCCATACGACCTGCACAAGGTGGCGAACTATATTCGCGCGCGCGAGCAGTGGGGTGCCCGCTTCCACATCGTGGTCGTCGCCGAGGGAGCGAAGCCGAAGGGAGGCAGCGTTTCGGTCATCGAGGAAAGCCGGCCGGGCGTGGTCGAGCGGCTCGGCGGCGCCGCGCACCACGTGGCCGGCCAGCTCGAGGAGCTGACGGGCAAGGAAACGAGGGCGGTCGTCCTCGGCCACCTGCAGCGCGGCGGATCGCCCAGCAGCTTCGATCGCGTGCTGGCGACGCGCTTCGGCGCGAAGGCGGTGGAGATGGTGATGCAGGAAGAGTACGGCCGGATGGTCGCCTTCCACCCGCCGAACATCGTCTCGGTGCCGCTCGAAACGATCGTGGGGCGCACGAAGAACGTCCCGGTGGACTCCGACGTCGTCCGCACGGCGCGTTCGGTGGGGATCTCACTCGGCGACTGACGAACCTGTCCTCGTGCCTGGAGCCTCGTGCCTGGCGCCCGCCTAGCCGAGCACGTCCAGGTACTTCAGCGCACCGCCGGTATTGAACACGACGACCGTGTCGGTGGGACGGACGCGCCCCTGGTCGATCAGCACCTTGAGCGCGTGCAGGGCGGCGCCCCCTTCCGGCGCGGCGCTGATTCCTTCCAGGGCGCCCATTTCCTTCATCGCCAACACCATGTCCTCGTCTGACACCGCGATAGCGGCCCCGCCGCTTTCGCGCACGGCGCGGAGGACGAGGAAGTCGCCAATCGCCTTGGGCACTCGCAAGCCATCGGCAATCGTGGAGGCGTGCTGCCACGGTTCCGCCTTGTCCGCGCCCTGGTGGAAGGCGCGGACGATCGGCGCGCAATTGGCCGCCTGGACCGAAACCATCTTCGGCCGCTTCGCACCGCGCGGCATGAAGCCGATGCGTTCCATTTCGTCGAACGCCTTCCACATGCCCACCATCCCGGTGCCGCCGCCGGTGGGATAGATGATCCAATCGGGGTATCGCCACCCGAGCTGCTCGGCGATCTCGTACCCCATCGTCTTCTTGCCCTCGATGCGGTACGGCTCCTTCAGCGTCGACACGTCGTACCAGCCCAGCGGCCCACCCTTCTCAGCAGCGACGCGGCCGGCGTCCGTGATCAGCCCGTCCACCAGCTCCACCTGCGCGCCGTACAGCTCGCACTCGCGGCGGAACGGCACCTTGACGTCGCGCGGCATGAACACGCGCGCCTCGACGCCGCAGCGCGCCGCGTACGCGGCCATCGCATTGCCGGCATTGCCGGCGGTCGGGATCGACAGCGTCCTCGCGCCCAGGCGGAACGCCCGCGTGACGGCCGCGGCAAGACCCCGCGCCTTGAACGAGTTGGTCGGGTTCAGCGATTCGTCTTTGATGTAGAGCGGCGACACGCCAACCGCGCGCCCGAGCCGATCGGCCCGGAGGAGCGGCGTCCAGCCCTCGCCGAGCGTGACCGGCTCTTCGCCGTCGAAGAGCGGCATCACCTCGCGGTACCGCCACATGTTCGGCACGCGCCCGGCGAGCGACTCCCGCGGCCACGCGCCGGCCAGAGCGTCGAGGTCGTAGCGCGCGAGCAGGGGAGCGCCACACGCGCAGAGATGATGGATCTGCCGCGGATCGCGCGACGGCGCGCCGCAGGGGACGGAGCAGTCGAGGTGGGTGAAATGAGACATGTCAGGCACGGGGCACCAGGCAAAAGGCACGAGGGCTTCCTTGAGCCTCGTGCCTGATGACTCGTGCCTATTTTCCCAGCAGATCCGCGTCCTTCTTCTTCTGCAGCTCGTCGATCCCGGCGATGCGCTGGTCGGTGATCTTCTGCACCTCGTCGATCGCGCGGCGCTCGTCGTCCTCCGAGATCTTGTGGTCCTTGAGGAGCTTCTTCAGGCGGTCGTTGGCGTCCCGCCGCACCTGCCGGATGCCGTTGCGCGCCTCCTCGGAGTACTTGTGCACCAGCTTGGAGAGCTCCTTGCGGCGCTCCTCGGTGAGCGGCGGAATCGGCACGCGAACCACCTTGCCGTCGTTGGCCGGGTTCAAGCCCAGGTTGGCGTTGCGGATCGCCTTTTCAATCGCGCCCATCTGGTGAGGATCGAACGGCGTCACGACGATCATCGTCGGTTCGGGGACCGAGAGCGTCGCGACCTGGTTGAGCGGCATGTTCGTGCCGTAGGCCTCGACCTGCACCGGGTCGAGCAGGTTCACCGACGCGCGGCCGGTCCGCACGCCCGCCAGCTCGCGCCGCGTGTGCTCGATGACGGCGTCCATCCGCTTCTTGACTTCCGCGTACAGGCCTTTGACGTCGTTCACATCCATGATGCACTCCGAAAGATCAGGCGGTGACCGTTGTCCCGACGGGTTCGCCCATGATGACGCGCCGCATGTTGCCCGGCGTGCGCAGGTTGAACACGACGATGGGCAGCTTGTTGTCCATGCACAGCGAGATGGCCGTCGCGTCCATCACTTTCAGGCCGCGCTCGAGCACCTGCAGGTACGAGATCCGGTCGTACTTCTCCGCGCTTGCGTCCGTCATCGGGTCGGCGGTGTAGATCCCCTCGACCTTGGTCGCCTTGAGCAGGACGTCCGCCTTCATTTCCATCGCCCGCAGCGACGCGGCCGTGTCCGTCGTGAAGTACGGATTGCCGGTCCCCGCGGCAAAGATGACGACGCGCCCCTTTTCGAGGTGCCGGACCGCGCGGCGCCGGATGAACGGCTCGGCGACGGCACGCATCTCGATGGCCGAGGCGACGCGGGTCAGCACGCCCTGGTGCTCCAGCGCGTCCTGCAGCGCCAGCGCGTTGATGACCGTGGCCAGCATGCCCATGTAGTCGCCGGTGGCCCGGTCCATCCCTTTGGCGCTGGCTGCCAGCCCGCGAAACAGGTTGCCGCCGCCAATGACGATGGCCGTCTGCACGCCAAGCTGCTGGATCTCGCTGATTTCGTGGGCGATCTGCGTGGTCACCGCCGGGTCGATCCCGAACGGGGCATCGCCCATGAGGGCTTCGCCGGAGAGTTTGAGGAGGATACGTTTGTAGGCAGGGGAGGACGACATCAACCGCACATTATATTTGGTGACCTCGTGATTTGGTGATCTGGTGATTTGGCCCTCGCCCACCACATCACCAAATCACGAGACCACCAGATTCGAGCGCGGAGCGTCGTCAGGCGCGCTCGCCGACCTTGAAGCGCGCGAAGCGCGCCACCGCGATGTTCTCGCCGAGCTTCCCGATGACCGCCTTGATCATGTCGGCGACCTTCAGCTTCGGATCGCGGATCGACGGCTGGTCGAGCAGGCAGACCTGCTCGTAGTAGCTATTCAGCTTCCCCTCGACGATCTTATCGATCACGTTGGCGGGCTTGCCCGAGGCCGCCATCTGCTCGCGGTAGATCGCCTTCTCGCGCTCCAGCGTCTCGGCGGGCACGTCGTCGCGGCCGACGAACAGCGGTGAGGCGGCCGCGATCTGCAGGCCGAGCTCCTTGACGAGCGTTTGGAAGTCGGGGGTCCGCGCCACGAAGTCGGACTCGCAGTTCACTTCGACCAGGACGCCGACCTTGCCCCCCTGGTGGATGTAGGCGTGCACGATCCCCTCGTTGGTCGAGCGGCCGCTCTTCTTGGCCGCCTGCGCGAGCCCGCGCTTGCGGAGGACGTCCACCGCCTTCTCCATGTCCCCGCCCGTCTCCGCCAGCGCCGCCTTGCAGTCCATCATGCCGGCGCCCGTGCGCTCGCGAAGCTGCCTCACCAAATCCGCCGTAATTGCCGTTGCTGCCATTGCTCCGATTCTCCGTACGTAAAAAGGGGTCGGGAGCCTTTTTCGGCTCTCGACCCCAACGAAAAAGGCTCCCGACCCCTTTTTACACTGAGGCCGGCTGCTCGGGCCGCGTGGCACGCGGCGAGCGCGCCTGGCGGCGCGCCTGCTCGGCCTCGTTCTCGGCCTGGTCTTCCGCCTGCTGCGCCTCGCGGACGCCGCGGCCAGCCAGCACGGCTTCCGCCACGCGCGAGGTGAACAGCCGGATGGCGCGCAGCGCGTCGTCGTTGCCCGGGATGACGAAGTCCACTTCGTCCGGATCGCAGTTGGTGTCCACGACGCCGATGACCGGGATCTTCAGCTTCCGCGCCTCGTCGACCGCGATCTTTTCCTTGCGGGTGTCCACCACGAAGATCGCGTCCGGCAGCCGGTTCATGTGGCGGATGCCGTCCAGGTTCTTCTGCAGCTTCTTCTTTTCCTTCTCGATGCCGGCGATTTCCTTCTTCGACAGCGTGTCGTACCGGCCGTCGGTGGCCATCGCCTCGAGCTCGCGAAGCCGCGCGAGCGAGCGCTGGATCGTCGTGAAGTTGGTCAGGAGGCCGCCCAGCCAGCGCTGGTTCACGTAGAACATGCCGCAGCGCTGCGCCTCTTCCGAGATGGCGTCCTGCGCCTGCCGCTTGGTCCCCACGAACAGGATGGTCTTGCCCTCGGAGGCGAGCTGCGTGACGAACGACTCGGCATCGCGAAACGCCTTCGCGGTCTTCGCGAGGTCCAGGATGTAGATGCCGTTCCGTTCACCGAAGATGAACGGCTTCATCTTCGGATTCCAGCGTTTCGTCTGATGCCCGAAGTGGACGCCCGCTTCGAGCAGTTCCTTCACAGCGATCGCGGTCAAGCTCCCTCCATTACCGTTTGCTGAACTGGAAGCGCTTGCGCGCCCCCTTCTGTCCGTATTTCTTGCGCTCCTTCATGCGCGCGTCGCGCGTGAGGAAGCCCGCCTGCTTCAAGCGGCTGCGCAGTTCGAGGTTGTATTCCACGAGCGCGCGCGCGATACCGAGCCTGAGCGCCCCGGCCTGGCCGGCGACGCCCCCGCCACTGAGCGTGGCGAGCACATCGAACTTATCGGCCGTCTCGGTGACGAGCAGCGGCTGGCGAATCTGGCTGCGCAGCGCCTCGGTGGGGAAGGCCCCCTCGAAGGTGCCTTCGTTGATGGTGATGCTGCCCTTGCCGGGCCTCAGGAACACGCGGGCGGTGGATGTCTTCCGGCGACCCGTCCCGTAGTACTGAATCACTGCCACGTTACGCAACCTCGAGCTTCGCGGGTTTCTGGGCCACGTGCGGATGCTTGTCGTCCTTGTAGACCTTCAGCTTGCGCCCCATGGCGTTGCCAAGCTTGGTCTTGGGCAGCATCCCCTTGACGGCCTCTTCGACCAGGCGCACCGGGTCCTTCTGCCGGACGTCCTTCGCGCGCTCCTCGCGCAACCCGCCCTCATACCCGCTGTGATAGCGGTAAAGCTTTTGTTCTTCCTTGCGGCCCGTCAGTTTGATCTTCGCCGCGTTGACGATGATGACGTGATCGCCGAAGTCAAGAAACGGCGTGTATGCCGGCTTGTGCTTGCCCATCAGCAGGCGGACGGCGGCCGTGGCTACGCGCCCCAGCACCTTGCCTTCCGCGTCGATCACGTGCCACCGCTTGTCTACGCTAGCGGCGGCGGGGACAACCGTTCGCATGAGTTCCCTTCCAGCCTGATTCAAAGGACGGCAAACCGAAAGGATACAGGGAATTGGAGGCAAAGTCAACGCAGAGGGGTCCCGCGGCGCGCATTCATGCGCCACTGACACTTTCGTGATTCGATCTCGATTTTGGAGTACGCCAAAGCCCGACCACCGATTGACCGATATCAGAAATTGCGCAAGTGCGTGCGGAAATGACCAAAAGCGAGTGCCGGACACGGTGGCACCCTGCTTGCCCGTTCCGGACGGGCGGGACTGGTCCACCGGGTCGTCGCATTATTGAAACACCCGCGGTGGAGTGGTAGCATAACCGCCATCCGTACAACAAGTTCCGGACAGTTTCCAGGGATACGACTGTGCTGCTCAAGCGCGCCAAGTCTCTCGTCGGGCTCGACATTGGCTCGAGCGCCGTCAAGGCGGTCGAGCTCAAGGCGTCGGGCAAGGGCTACAAGGTGGTCGGCTACGGCGTCGAGCCGATCCCGCCCGACAGCATCGTCGATGGCGCGATCATCGACGGCAGCGCCGTCGCCGACGCGATCCGGCGATTGTTCACCGGGCGCAAGATCAAGACGAAGGACGTCGCGGCCTCGCTCTCCGGCAACGCCGTCATCGTCAAGAAGATCACGCTGCCCCAGATGACCGAGGCGGAGCTCGCCGAGTCCATCTACTGGGAGGCCGAGCAGTACATCCCGTTCGACATCCAGGACGTCAACCTGGACTACAAGATCCTCGAAAGCGGCGGCGAGAAGGGGACGATGGACGTCCTGCTCGTGGCCGCGAAGAAGGAGAAGATCGCGGACGACACCGGCGTCATCGCCCAGGCGGGGCGGGCGGCAGTGGCGGTGGATGTCGACGCGTTTGCGCTGCAGAACGCGTATCAGACCAATTACGGCGTCGAGCCGGGCCAGGTGGTGGTGCTGCTGAACGTGGGCGCGAGCGCCACGAACATCAACATCATCTCCGGCGAGCAGTCGGTGTTCACGCGCGACATTTCGATCGGCGGGAACGCCTACACCGAGGCGCTGCAGAAGGAGCTGAACCTCCCGTTCGAGGCCGCTGATGCGCTCAAGCGCGGGCAGGCGATGGACGGGGCGCAGTACGAGGAAGCGCGGCCGGTGCTGCGCGCGGTGAGCGAGAACGTCATGCTGGAGATCCAGAAGACGTTCGACTTCTTCAAGGCGACGACCTCCAACGACAAGATCGATCGGATCGTGGTCAGCGGCGGCGGCTCGCGCGTCGAGGCCTTTTTCGAGCAGCTGCGCGAGCGGTTCGATGCGCCGATCGAGGCCTTCGATCCCTTCCGGAACATCGCGTTCGACGCGCGGAAGTTCGGCGACGCGTCCGAGGCGGCACCGACCGCGGTCGTCGCCGTCGGCCTCGCCCTGCGGCGGGTCGGCGATCGCTTCATCAACCTGCTCGCGGTCGAACGCGAGCGGACGAAGCGGCGGCCGTCGGCAGGCCTGCAGCCCGCGCAGAAGGTGGCGATCGCGGCCACGCTGATTCTCGTGCTGACGGTGCTCGGCCTGGGCTGGCGCTACTGGTCCGTCAGCCAGCAGCTCGCCCGGCTCGATTCCGAGATCGAGGCGGCCGAAGCCGAGACGCGGCGGCTGCGCCTCGTGCTGAGCGACGTGCAGAAGTTCGAGACGCGCCGGGCGCAGCTTCAGGAGCGCGTCGCGCTGATCGAGGAGTTGCGCAAGGGGCAGAGCGGGCCGGTACACCTGCTCGATTCCCTCAGCCGCGCGCTGCCGGATCGGCTCTGGCTGACGCAGCT
Source organism: Acidobacteriota bacterium (assembly GCA_016184105.1). NCBI lineage: Bacteria > Pseudomonadati > Acidobacteriota > Acidobacteriota bacterium. Next base: position 2,601 of record JACPDI010000048.1, on the reverse strand, counting down.
CACGCAGGCCGGCGATCCGAAGACCGGCCGCATGGACGTGACGATGCAGGGGGTGAGCACGTCGCTGACGTCGCTCTCGGATCTGGTGGGGAACCTGGAGAGCTCCGGGGCCTTTTTGCGGCCGGTGGAAATTCTCCAGAGCGCGGTGGAAACGCAGCCCCAGGGCGGAGACCTGGTGCGGTTCACGGTGAAGGCGACATTCCAGGCGTCCGGCGGGCCGGCCGTGGCGCCCGCGGCGGCCCCTCCAGCCGCCGCGCGCCGCTAAAGAAACAGCGGTCCGGCACCGATATTTCGCAGGGAAACCCATGCAGCAGCTTTCGCTCAGCCGGCTTCCGTGGTGGGGCCAGATCCTCGCCTTCGTGCTGCTGGCGCTCGGCGGCGTGTACGCCGTGGAGACCTATTACATCGCCGGGATGGCGACCGAGGTTCAGGAGAAAGACGTGCGCCTCGGCCAGCTGCGCACCGACATTGCGCGCGGTCTCGCGACCGCGCGCCGCCTGCCGGAGTTCCGTGCGTATGTCACGGACCTCGAGCGGCGCCTCGACGCGCTGAAGGCCGTGCTGCCCGAGCAGAAGGACGTCGGCGATCTGCTGCGCCGCATCCAGACGCTCGCCACGCAGTCCAATCTGACGATTCGCGTGTTCGCGCCGCAGGCGATCGCCGTGCGCCAGCTGCATGCGGAGTGGCCGATCGGGCTGCGCATCGACGGCACGTACCACAACCTCGGGATGTTCTTTGATCGCATCAGCAAGTTCCCGCGGATCATCAACGTCTCGAACCTCCGGATCACGGCGCGCGAGCGGCCCGATCCGACGAACACGATCTCCGCCGAGTGCACGGCGACGACCTTCGTGCTGCTCGAGCGGCCGGCCCCGAACGCGACTCCGGGCGCGGTGCCCCCGCGGGCGGGACCCTGACACGTGCGACGTGCGACGTGCGACGTGCGACGTGCGACGTGCGACGTTTGGAAATGACATGGTGAACCCGATGCGCTTTCGCGCTTTTCTCGTCCTGGCAATCGGCGTGACGACGGCGTCAGTCGCCGCCGCCCAGGCGCCGGCCGCGCCGCCGCCCTCGGCCGCCACGACGCCCGCCGCGCAGGTCCCGGCCGCCCCGGCGCCGGAGGTCTACTCCTACAACCCAGAAGGGCGACGCGATCCCTTCGTCAGCCTGCTGCTGCGCGGCGCGGAACTGAACACGAATCGCGAGAACCGGCCGGACGGGCGCGAAGGCGTGATGATCGGCGAGGTCACCGTGCGCGGCATCGTGAAGAACCGCGCCACGTACGTCGCGATGGTCCAGGGCCCCGACAACAAGACCTACATCATTCATCCCGGCGACAAGCTGCTCGACGGCGCGGTCAAGACGATCACGGGCGACGCGGTGATCTTCGCCCAGGACGTGAACGACCCGTTGTCGCTCGTCAAGCAGCGCGAAGTGCGGAAAACGCTGCGCGTGCCGGAGGAGGGAAAGTAATGCGGCTTGCCGGCCTCACGGCCCGTCTGCTCCCCGCGGTGTTCGTGGCCGGGCTCGGCAGCCTGGTTCTCGCCGCGGGCGGCGCGCCGGTGCGCCTCCTCGGCGTGTCGGCGACGGCCGGCGCGAAGAGCCATGCGGTCCTCATCGAAGCGTCCGAACCGGTCGCGTACTCCGTGAGCCGGCCCGACGCGCTCACCGTCCTCGTCGAGATGCGCAACGTGCGCGTCGGCGGGGCCACCAGCGCGGTCGCGGGCTCGCCGCTGGTGCGCTCGGTGGAGTTCGAAGACGCGGTCGCGCTCGACGGGAATCCCGTCGGGCGCGTGCGCGTGTCACTGGCGCAACCGGCGGCGCACAAGGTGCGCAGCGAGCGCAATACCATCCGCGTCGAGCTCCAGGAGCATGCGCTCCGGGCCGGCCGCCCCCGGGTTCCCACGGCGCCCGTGGCGCCGCTCTCGGCCCGCCGGCGCAACGCCCCCGCGGCGGGCGCCGCGACCGTCCTCCAGTCGATCCGGGTCGAACGCGGGCCCGGGCCGATCGCCATCCTGCTCGGCGGCAACGGCCCGCTTCTGCCGGGAAGCGTCACCGAAGCCGAAGATATGCCGCCGCGGGTGGTCGTCGATTTTCCAGGGGTCACCTTCACGGCGCCCGTGCAGACCAGCGTGGGCGGAGCGGTCCGGCGCGTGCGCGTGGGGATGAACCGCCGCACGCCTCCCGTGACGCGGGTGGTCATCGATCTCGAGCAGCGGTCCGCGTATCGCGTGGAGCGGCGCGGCCGCGACCTGGCAATCCTGATCGGCGAAGAGCGCGCCGAGGCGAGCTCCGCGGAGGCGCCTGGGGCGGCGGACACGCCCGCGGCGCCCGAGCCGCCTGCGCCCGCCGCAACGGCGGCCGGCGATGGGCTGCGCGACGCGGACACCGGCGACGTCATCCCGATCCTGTCGGACCTGACGCAGGCGGCGGGGACCGGCTCGGTCGATCCGGTGGCCGCCGTCAGACTGGCGAGTGCCGCCACGCCTGCCACACTGCGCGAGCCCGCGCCGCCGCCGGGCGCCGGCGTCGCCGCGCCGGCGCCCGCCCGGATGCAGCAGCCGGCCGCCACGCCGGCGCCGGCCAGGCCCGACGCGG
>JACPDI010000047.1 GCA_016184105.1 Acidobacteriota bacterium | reverse complement strand
AAACCGTTCCGTTCGCGGCCTCTTCCAGTAGGCCTTTTTTGTCTTGAAACGCTCCGGTGAAAGCGCCTCGGCGGTGGCCGAATAGTTCTGTTTCAAGCAACCCCTCAAGAAAGGCGCTGCAGTTGATCGCGAGAAAAGTGTGCGCGCGTCGGTCGCTGTGCTCGTGGAGTGCCCGTGCGACAAGTTCCTTGCCGGTGCCAGTCTCGCCGGTGATCAAGGCCGGCATCGTCGTCGGTCCGACGCGGTCGACCCACTCAAGAACTGACTGCATGGCCGCACTGACAGCCACGATCGCGAACCGCGGCTCCGGTGTGCACGCGGGCACAGCGCGCGCCCTCCGCTCCGAGCCAGCCGTGAGATGTGGCTTCGCGGTCATGAACTTCAGCGTCAACGCCAGGTCGCCGGCGGCAATGGGCTTGCAGCGGAAGTCTGCGGCCCCCAGTTGTCGCGCAAGCGTCTCGGACTCGTGCTCTGTGTAGCATCCGGTCAGTACTAAGGCAGGCGCTTGGCTGCCTTCGGCGACGAGCCTCTCCAGAACCGTCAACCCGTACATGTCCGGCAACTGCAAGTCGATGATGTACGCGTCGTATCTTTGTGATCGCGCGCGGGCGAGGCCGGACGAGCCCGTGCTGGCGCAATCCGTCTTGAACCCCTCGAGATCGAGAAGGCGAACGCAAATATTGTCCACGACGTCGTCGATCCAGAGCACTCTCCGCGTGTCGGTTCCGCTGCGGGCCGTGGAATCGCCATCATCAGCGTGCGACAGCTGGGTTTGAATCGGTGAGTTTGCACTGCGATCAACAATCCCTGCCATGGTCACTCCGCTTGCCGGCGCGAGCAATGCCTGTTTCGGAGAGGTGGCGGCGCCCGTCTTACGCACCGGGCATTACCGCCGTCCTTATTGGGTCATAACGTCTCAGGAATCGAAACCGAACGCATGGTAAGGAAATGCAACGAAAATACCAACCGGTTCTACGGTTCTGCGCGGCGATTCACACACTGCCGGAAATCCGGCACTATGAAATCCGACGATCACGGCGTCGAGGTCACCAGTGCTTTGGAGGACAAACTCGCGTGAACTCCTATCGGATTGCCTGTCAGGCCCGCTTGGATCAGCGACGCAACACCGGGCGTCCACCGATTCAATACGCGTACCGACCCAGCGAACCCGCAAGCGCGGTTAGGGATTTCGGTGGAGGACGTATATGCCTACATTGCGCTGGTCAAGGAGGACCTTGGCATCAAGGGCGAGACTGAGCTGGTGCAGGCGTTCAAGTCACTGACAGAGCAGCTGCATCCGCTGGCGCTCGGCAACGTGAAGCGGTTTTACGCGCAGTCGAGGATGATGGCCCGAAAGCTCCTCGAGCTGCACATGGACCCGAAGACCGAGCATTAGTTGATCCACGACATCGCGGACAACTTGACGTCGAAGCTGTATTTTCACGGGCACCCGATCAATCGGACAGAAGCCAAGGCGTTGGGTCTTCGAGTTGAGAAGCTTGACGGCCAAGTAGAGGACCTGTTGTGGAAGCTCTACTCAGACTTTTCCGACGAGATGGCAATGGAGGACGAGTTCAACTTCGTGCAGGAGTTCATCAAGAGCCCGCAGGGGCAGGCTGCGATCGCGGCGCCCGGTCAGGTGCAGACGGCGGACATTGGCACCCTCATCGGTGCGGTGATCGAGAGCGACCACGGCTCACATTCTTTTGAACAGGATCTTCAGGTTGTGGGTGGAAGAAATCCGAACGGCGTCGTGCAGGCCAGCGTGATGGTCATGGGGCAAGGCTGGCGCTTTAAGACGCGGCCAGCCCCGCCGGCTGCTTAGGAACGCTTAACGGTCGTCGAATTGACGCCCGTCGGCTTCGTAGCCACCGGGGCGGCGGAACCCCCGGCGGGACGAGTGATGACGAGCGTGCCGGGCGAGGTGCCAGCGTGGTTCGATGTTGCCGGGTTGATCGTCGCCGTCTGGAGCACAGCAGTGGTTGGCATACCGGGTCTCCGCAGTTCATTAGACGCAAGCCGGGTGCCCGTGGCCACAAACGCCGTGAGAGTGCTCAGCATTTAGAAAACTTTATCAGAAACCTCGCCATTGTAAGCGATTTGCGGGGCAGGTGCAGTCGACAACTTGTGTCGGGGTGTGCAGGCGAACACATAGCGAAGCGTCGGGCTACCGCCACCTCGGTTACGTTTTTGGCCGGCCTGTCGACACCCCTTGTGTTGGCTTTTGGCCGGTGTGGTCCTTACCAAGTAGTTTCGGGACCGAGCCGCGCCTCAAGACTGAGATGCCAGATTCGAGCGTTCCGCCACCCGCTTTTCACCCCCCGCGCTGGTCTTCGATGACCCGACGCCGAACGCAATCATCCTCAACCGGATCAACCGGCCTGCCTTTGAGATCGCCGTGCGGTGCACGGACCTGAATCGCGAGGAGGCCAACGACTTCATCGACCTTGTAATCCTCACCTCACACAAGATGGTATCCGTCTGGAAACACTTGCAGGCCTACCACGCCGAAGAGAAGCGCCTCCGCGAGAAGTTCACCGATCCCTCGGTGAACCACCACATCTACTCTCAAGAGTTGTTCGAGAAATTCGATGTGTTCGCGGTGCAGATCAAGAGCACGCTGGACCATGTCGTGAAGGTGATGCGGCCGATGCTCGGCCGGAAGTGGACGATGCGCACGTTTTCAGACAAGGGCGATGGTACTACTTTGCCAGCTCCGTAACTCAACCGACTGCAGAGCCTCGATCCGTTTGAGGTACTGCGGGCGTTCAACCGAAGTTTGCCAGATACGCGGAACGACGGCAATTCATCCGCGACGAATTTCGAGGGCTACTCGACGATCTCGAACACTCGATGGCGAGGGCGGATCGCGAGGCGACCAAAATCCTCCAGCGGGTAACGCCTGACACGGTGCACGAGGTTTGGGAGCGGGCACAGGCGCGCCGAACGGATGACCCGAACGGTGCGATCACGCTCGCTCGCACGCTACTCGAGACCGTCTGCAAACATATTCTCAACGTCCGCGGTGTCACCTACAATGACGGTGACGAACTGCCCCGGCTTTATCGCCTGACCGCCGACGCATTTCAGATCGCCCCGAACACTGAGACCGAAGACGCCTTCAGGCGGATCTTCGGGGCTTGCACATCAATCGTCGAAACCTTGGGCACGATCCGCAACCGACTGGGCAACGCCCACGGGCGAGGCGCTGACGCCGTTCGTGTCGAGTCTCGTTATGCTCGGCTCGTGGTCAATCTGTCCGGTGCGATGGCCACGTTTCTTGTCGAGACGTTGGAAGCCGCACAGACATGAAATTTGCACATGATTTGCAGAACGGCCGCCTCTGTGGGCACATGAACGTCGTGCAAATCACGACCCGCGCGTCGTAAGGTGGCGGGGCCGACGAGACTCGAACTCGCGACCTCCGGCGTGACAGGCCGGCGTTCTAACCAACTGAACTACGACCCCGCAGGGGAGGGACTACGCGAAAGCAAAAGTACCCGAGCCTGTCACCAGCTCCGGGATTGTCTCGTCGGGTATGGGCGGTACAGGGCTCGAACCTGTGACGGCCGGCGTGTAAAGCCGGTGCTCTACCACTGAGCTAACCGCCCCGCCTTCGCCGCTTCACAGCTCCGGCGCGGCAAGCGCGCCAGGCCCGGCAGGCTCCGCCGCTGTCCGACGAACATCCCATTATAGCTGCGGACGCGGCACAATCAAAAAAGTCATCGGCGAACCGCCAGGACGAACAGGTACGCCGCGGCACCCAGGACGCCCGCCAGCGTCCGGTGCTCCCCGTTGCGCCGCGCGCGCGCGGCGCTGAACCGCCGCGCCTCCGCGCCGCACCCCTGTTCGCCGCGCCGATACAGCCCGTAGGCCTCGCCGAACTTCGACTCGAGATGCCGCTCCTCGGAGCGCGCCGCCGCGGTCAGCGTCAGCGCGAGGTACACCACGGCGAGCGCCAGGACGACCGGGTGGTTCGACGCGATCCCGAAACCCAGCCCGAGCAGCGTCGAGCCTACATATAAAGGATGCCGCGTCCAGCGATACGGGCCGGACGAGGTGACCTCGCGCCCCTTCTCCAGGTGCCCGGCCGCCCAGATCCGCAGCGCCTCGCCCGCCAGCACGATCGGCAGACCCACCACGAAAGATCCGCGCGAGGGGCGCGCCAGCACGATCGCCACCGCGCCGCAGAGAAACCCGAACGTGACGCGCCAGCGTGCGAGGAATCTGGTCATTGATTTCCGCGGCCGCTCGGCGCGCCGCTGGGTGCCGCCACCGACAGCCGGCGATCGATCGCCGACACCACCTCGTCCACGCTCACCTCCTCCAGGCACCACCGCTCGCGCACGCACCGCCGCAGGTGATGGCAGCCGCACGCCTCGAACCTCGACACGCACACATCGTCTTCGGACCAGGGCCCGTTGCGGCGTGGATCGGTCGGGCCGTAGAGGCCGACAATCGGCGCCCGCGCAGCCGCGGCGATGTGAAGCGGCCCGGTGTCGCCCGACACGACCAGCGACGCGCTCCCGCACAGCGCAAAGAGGTCGGCGATGGTCGTCGCGGGCGCGACCTGCGCGGCGCCGTCAGACGCCGCAGCCACGCGGCCGGCCAGCTCGCGCTCGCCCGGACCCCAAATCACGATCGACGGCAGCGCGTGCCGCGCACGTATGGCGGCGGCGACAGCACCGAACCGCTCGGGATGCCACCGCTTGTTCGGCCACGCCGCACCCGGGTTCAGAATCGCAACGCGCTCCCCCACCTGCGCGCGCGCCCACTGCAGCGCGGACGACGGCTTTCGCACGAACGGGAAGACCGCGGCGGCAGGCTGCGGCACGTCGATCGCGCGGAGCAGCGACAGGTTCTTGTCGATGACATGCCGCCCCGGCACGGGCGCGACGCTCTCGGAGTAGAAGGTTGCCGCCGCCGCCTCGCGCAGCGCGCCCCTGGTGAACCCGACGACGCGCTTCGCCCCTGACAGGCGGGCGAGCGTCGCAGACTTGATGAGGCCCTGGAAATCGAGCGCGGCCTCGTACTGCTCGCGGCGAAGCCCGGCCACCGCAGAGACCCAGCCGCTCGCGGTCGGGCGGATGGCGTGAATGCGATCCACGCCGTCGACCAGCTCCAGCACCTCGAGATGACGCACGTCCACGAGCCAGTGGATCGACGCCTGCGGCAACGCGCCGCGAACCGCGCTCACGGCCGGCACGGTGTGGATGATGTCGCCAAGCGACCCGAGGCGGACGAAGAGCAGTTTCATTCTTTGTCTTCGCGCCGGCCGCTCGCGGCGGCGTGGCCGCTACCCTGCGGCGGAACACGGCGGATCTTCGCGACCAGCTCGCGCGTCGAGTGATCCTTCGGGTCGCCGACAATCGCGATGCGGCCGCCGTAGGCGCGCACCCGCTCGCGCTCCGGCACGGTGTCGGGGGTGTAGTCGGTCCCCTTGCAATGGACATCCGGATGGATCAGATCGATCACGGGATCCACGGTCGGGCCGCTGAAGATCACGACGTAGTCCACGCCGCGCAGTCCTGCCACCAGCTCCGCGCGCTCGCGTGCCCCGAGAATCGGCCGCCCCTCCCCCTTCAACCGCCGCACCGACTCGTCGTCATTAATCGCCACCACGAGCCGGTCGGCCTCGCGCGCCGCCCCCTGCACGTACCGCACGTGGCCGACGTGGAGGAGGTCGAAGCAGCCGTTGGCGAGCGCAACCCTGCGCCCGTCCTCGCGCGCGCGCGCGACGATTCGCGGCAGATCCTCGAGCGCGACGACAACACCCATTACCGTGAGTCCGCCTTTACCGCCGCTCGCAGCTCCGCTGCGCTCGCGGTCGCCGTGCCTCTCTTCATCACCACGATCCCGCCGGCGTAGTTGGCGAGGCGCGCCGCGTCGGCGAACGACGCGCCGGCCGCGATCGCGAGCGTCATCGCCGCGATCACGGTGTCGCCGGCGCCCGTCACGTCGGCGATCTCGTCGCTGCCGTAGATCTCGATGTGGACCGTCGGCTTCCCGGGCTCGAAGAGCGCCATCCCGCGGCTGCCGCGCGTCACGAGCACGGCGCGCGACCGCAGGCGATCGAGCAGCAGCCGCCCGGCCTTCTCCAGCGCGCGGCGGTCTTCGCCGATGGTCACGTCGAACAGCTGCTCCACCTCCGACTCGTTCGGTGTGCAGGCGGTGATGCCGCGGTACTTGAGAAGTTGGTACCGCGAATCCACGAGCAGCGGCACGCTCGCGCCGACGGCGCGACGCACGGCCGCGGCCATCGCGGGGGTGACGAGCCCGGTCCCGTAATCCGACAGCAGGACGGCGTGGCAGCCGCGGAGCGCGCGCGCCAGCCGGGGCGTGACGGCGTCGCGCACCGCGCGGCCGGGCCGCTGCCCCGTCGCGCGATCGATGCGCACGACCTGCTGCTTGGCCGAATGGATGCCGCCGGCGAGGATGCGCGTCTTGGTGGGCGTGCGCCAGTCGCGCACGCGCGCCACGCCGCGGACGTCCACCCCGGCGCCGAGCACGTCGAGCATCCGCCGGCCCGGCTCGTCGGTGCCGGCCAGGCCCACGGCGCGCGCCTGGCCGCCCAGCGCGGCCACGTTGCGCGCGGCGTTCCCGGCGCCGCCGGGCAGCACCTCCGTGGTGTCGTAGTTGAGGATCAGCACCGGCGCCTCGCGCGAGACGCGCGCGACGCGGCCGTAGATGAACTCGTCGGCGATGAGATCGCCGACGACCGCGATGCGGCGGCCGCCGAAGCGGTCGATGAGGGTCAGGAGGCGCGTTGTCGAAGTATCCACGTGGTTGCGTCGATGAGCGTGTCCGCGACGTGCGCCGGCGTCACGCCGGCGCGCGGCCGTTCGAGTTCCGTCGATCCGTACCCGGTGCGCACCATCACGGCGGTGGCGCCCGCCCGCTGCGCCGCCTGCACGTCGTGCCACCGATCGCCGATTGAATACGACGCCGCGAGGTCCAGGCCGTGCGTGCGCGCCGCGTCGAGGAACATGCCGGGCGCCGGCTTGCGGCAGTCGCAGCGCTTCCGGTACTCGGCCACCACCGCGTCGGGATGGTGCGGGCAGTGATAGAACCCGTCCACCTCGCCGCCCGCCGCGCGAATCGCCGACGCCAGGTGCTCGTGCGCGCGGCGGACGAACGCCTCGTCGAAGTACCCGCGCGCGACGCCCGCCTGGTTCGTGACGACGATGACGCAAAAACCGCCGCGGTTCAGCAGGCGCACCGCCTCCAGGCTCCACGGGAACAGCCGGAGCGCATCGATCCGGTTGATGTACCCCGACTCTTCGATCAGCGTCCCGTCACGATCGAGAAACACCGCGGCGCGGCCGCTCATGCGGGCGGCCTCGTCGACAACACGGCGTCGAGCACGCGGGCCGGCGTGATGCGTTTCATGCAGCGATGATCGATCGGGCAGTCGCGAAGCTTGCACGGCCGGCAGAACACACCCGCGGTGAGCACCTCCACGCGCGCCCCCGACGGCGCCGTCTCGCGCTCGTCTGTCGGCCCGAACGTCGCCACGACGTGCGTGCCGAGCGCGGCCGCGAGATGCATGGCGCCCGAGTCGTTGGTCACGAACGTCTCGCACCGCGCGAGCAGCCCGATGAGGAGCCACAGGTCGGTGTGGCCGATGACGTTCACGAGACGGCCGGGCGCCAGCCGGCGCGATCCGAGCGCCGATTCTATCTCACGCCCCGCCTCGACATCGCCCGACGCCCCGACGAGCACGCACGTGACGGCGTGCTCCACCGCCAGCCTGGCCACCGTCTCGGCGACGTAGCGCGGCGGCCAGCGCTTGGCGTGGCCGTACGCCGCACCGGGCGCGAATCCGACGAGCCGCCGCCCTTCAAGTCCGGCCGCGGCAAGAAATGCCGCGGCGCGCTCCTCGGCGCGCGCGCCCGGCTCGATCCACGGCCGCTCGCCCGTGCCGGCCATCCCCAGCTCCCGCGCGAGCACGCGGTAATAGTCCACCTGGTGAACGCGGCCGGACGGCCGCGGCACGGCGCGCGTCAGCAGCCAGCTCCGGCCCGCCGCGGCATAGCCCCAGCGCTCCTTGATCCCGGCACGGCGGGCGCGCCACGCGGAACCGAACGAGTTGGTGAGGAGCAGGATCGTGTCGAACTCCTCGCCCGTCGCCATGTCCGGCGCAATGACGTCGACGCTGCCCACCGCGGTGTGCTGCTCGAACACCGGCGCGCAGGGAAGCGGCGCGGCAATGGTCAGCTCCGCCTCGGGGTACGCGCGGCGGATCATGCCCAGCGCGGGCAGCGCCATCACCAGATCGCCCAGCCAGTTTGGCGCGCGCACGACCAGGCGCTCGGGGACAGTCGTCGTCATGGCTCGATCGGCCCGTCCCCGCTGGCGGCCGGGAACATGCCGGGCACGCCGTCCACCTCGGCCTGCAGGTCACGCCAGCGGCGATGCATCCACAGCCAGAGGTCCGGATAGCGGCGCACGTACATCTCCAGGACGTCGGTGCACCGCTGGGTGAACTCCTTGAACGCCGCGGGATCGTCGCCGGGCGGCGGCGGCACCGGGTGCTCGTAGATCATGCGATAGCGCCCGCCGGGCAGCGGCAGCGCGAACACGGGAATGACGGGCGCGCCCGTGCGGGCCGCAATCGCCGCCAGCGCGGACGTGGTGGACGCGGGCCGGTTGAAGAACTCGACGACCACCGCATCGGCGCTCTGCATGTGCTGATCGATGAGCATCGCGACGCCGCCGTTGCCGCCGAGGACGCGCAGCACGCGCCGGACGGCGCCGCGCCGGTAAATCACCGAGTTGCCGGTGGCCGTGCGGACGCGCTCGAGCAGCGCGTGCAGGTGCGGGTTGTCCAGCGCCCGCGCGAGCACCGCGAGCGGCGGCAACCGCAGCGCGTGCGCCAGCGCGTTCAGCTCCCAGAAGCCGAAATGGCCCGTGAACAGCAGCACGCCCCGCCCGAGCGCATGCGCATCCTCGACGCGCTCTTCCCCGGAGAACTCCACGCGCGAGCGGATCTCGTCCGGCGTCATGGTGCTGAACTTCAGCAGCGCCGTCAGCAGCCGGCCGAAATGACCGAACGTGCGCCGCGCAATCGCCACGCACTCGCGCCGGCTGCGGTGCGGGAACGCCGCCTGGAGATTGGCGATCGCCAGGCGCCGGTGCCCCCGATCGATCGCGTAGATCGCCAGCCCGATCGCCGTGCCGATCGCGTCCGCCACCCGGTACGGCAGCGCGCCGACAATCGCGCGCACGGTGAGGACGGCCGCGTACTCCAGCCGGAAGCGCAGGCGATCCACCCACCTCGTCGGCTTCACGATGTCGCGCTCCCTCTGCCGCAGGCCGCGTGCAGCATGGCTGCGAATTCGGCGGCCGGCTCGACGCTGACCTCGAGCGGCGCGGCGACCAGGGGCAGGGCGGGCGGCGGCAGCGTTTCGAGCCGCACCGCGTCTTTCTCGGTGGTCACCAGGATGCGCGCGCCCGCCCGCGTCGCGTCGCGCGCAAGGCGTTCGAGATCGCGCGCCGAGTACGAATGGTGATCCGCGAATTCCACGCGTGCCACGACCGTCCACCCCGCTTCCTCGAGCGCCTGGAAAAAGGCGGCCGGCCGGCCGATGCCGGCAAAGGCCAGCGCCGGCTCGTCGCGCCGCTCCGCGACGCGCCGCATCATCCGGAACAGCGGCCGTCCGCCCGGGTCCACCTCATCGCCGGCCTGCGCGACGAGGGCATCGGCGGCGGCCAGCGCGTCGAGCGGCTCGCGCAAGCGGCCGAACGGCAGCACGCGATCCCTCATGTCGCGCCCGCTCACGATGACGATGTCGAGCGCGCGCGCCAGCGACAGGTGCTGGAACCCGTCGTCGAGCACGTGCACCGTGCAGCCGAGCCGGCGTTCGGCAAGCGCTCCCGCCACGTAGCGGTCGGGAGCGACCACCACCGCACAACCCGGCACCTGGCGCGCGAGCATGAGCGGCTCGTCGCCCGCGGTCGCGTACGGCGCGAGCGCGCGTGTGCCGTCGCTGACCACCACGACCCCCTCGAGGACCCGCGGGCGGGCATACCCGCGGCTGAGGATCGCGGGTCGATGCCCCGCGGCGAGCAGCAGCCTGGCGACGTGTGCGACGAGCGGCGTCTTTCCCGTCCCGCCCATGGAGAGGTTGCCGATGCTGATGACGGGCCGCTCCAGCCGGCGGCGACGCTCCGGGTGCGCGGCGCAGGCAGCACGGCGGCGCCGCGCGAAGGCGGCCACTAGGGTGGAGATCAATGGACCCGCCGGAACGGCCGCACGACGCCGTGGCCGGAGTGACCTTCGTAGGGAAGCAGGTCGGCGACAACCTCCAGCGTCCGCCCGCGGGCGCCGCGGTTCGCTTCAACGAGGGCGCGGGCCGCGGCGCCGAGGCGCGCCCGGCGGACCGGGTCGGTGACGAGCGCGAGCAACGCGGCCTCGAGGGCGGCGGCGTCGGGCACCTGCTCCGCCGCGCCGTTCTCGACAAAGGCGCGCGCGATCTCCGCGAAGTTCGACATGTGCGGCCCGATGACGATCGGCTTGCCGAACACGGCCGGCTCGAGGATGTTGTGCCCGCCGGCGTCCACCAGGCTGCCGCCGACGAACACCGCCGTCGCCACCTGGTACAGCTGCGCAAGCTCCCCAATCGTGTCGAGAATGACGACGTCGGTCCGCGGCGCGCCGTCGACCGGCAGTTCGGTCCGCTTCGCCACCGTGAAGCCCGCGTCGATCGCGAGCGCCTCGGCCTCCGCGAACCGCTCGGGCTTTCGTGGCGCGATGACGAGCAGCGCCGCCGGGATCTCGCGCTTGACGCGCGCGAAGGCACGCAGCACCGGCTCCTCTTCTCCCCTGAGCGTGCTCGCCGCGATGATGACCGGCCGCTCGTCCGGCACCCGGAAGTATCGCAGCACGCGGTAGCTGCCGCGCGCGGCCGCCGCGGCCTCGCCGTGGCCCGGCAGCTCGAGCGAGTCGAACTTCAGGCTGCCGGTGACCGTCACCTTCTTCGGGTCGATGCCGATGTCGATCAGCCGCCGCGCCGATTCCTCGCTCTGCATGCAGGCGCGGTCGAGATCGACGAGCACGCGCCGGAAGAAGGCGCGTGCCAGGCGGTAACGCGGGTACGACCGCGACGAGATGCGGCCGTTGACGAGCAGCGTCCGCACCCCGCGCCGGCGGCATTCCCGCAGCAGGTTGGGCCACGGCTCGGTCTCCATGACGACGAAGAGCTTCGGCCGCACGATCCGGAGCGTCCGCCGGACGATGAAGCCCAGGTCGAAGGGAAAGAAGAACACGCCGTCCACGCCGCGGACGTGCGTCTTCGCCACCTGCTGCCCGGTCATGGTCGTCGTGGACAGGAAGACCCGCAGCCGGGGATATCGAGCCCGGAGCTGCTCGATGAGCGCCCGTGCGGTCAGCGCCTCCCCCACCGAGACCGCGTGGATCCAGATCGACTCGTCGGCGTCCAGGTTGAACGACACGGGCAGGTACCCGAGCCGCTGGCGGAGGCTGCCGATGTACTTCTTGTACCGGACCGCCTGGTACAGAAAGTACGGCGAAACCAGCAGGACGAAGAGGACCGAGGCAGTGCTGTAGAGGAGATACACCGCGGATTTATCAGGGAAATCGAATTGTATCGCGCCGTTTGACCCTCCGGCAAGCCGCGGATACGATCAGAAAGTTTCTGGACTCATCGCTCGCCGCAGGAGGGCAACGGATGGCTATCAGGGTCGGAATTAACGGGTTCGGCCGTATCGGCCGCAACATCATGCGGGCCGCCATGGGCTCGACGGACATCGATTTCGTGGCGGTCAACGACCTCACGAGCGCCGCCACCCTGGCACACCTGCTCAAGTACGACTCGATCCTCGGGAACCTCAACGCCGCCATCGCGGCCAAGGGGGACACGATTACCGTCAACAGCGAAAGCTTCAAGGTGCTCTCGGTCAAAGACCCGGCCCAGCTCCCCTGGAAGGATCTCGGCGTCGACGTCGTCTTCGAGTCCACCGGCCTCTTCACCAAGCGCGACGACGCCGCCAAGCACCTGGCGGCCGGGGCGAAGAAGGTCATCATCACGGCGCCGGCCAAGGGACCCGACGTGAGCCTCGTGCTCGGCGTCAACGCCGACACGTACGACCCGGCGAAGCACCAGATCATCTCCAACGCGTCGTGCACGACCAATTGCCTGGCGCCGGTCGCGAAGGTGCTCCACGAGGCGTTCGGGATCAAAAAGGGCTGGATGACGACCATCCACTCCTACACGAACGACCAGCAGCTGCTCGACCTGCCGCACAAGGACCTGCGGCGCGCGCGCGCCGCGGCAGTCTCGATCATTCCGACCACGACCGGCGCGGCGCTCGCGGTCGGCGAGGTCATGCCGGACCTGAAGGGAAGACTGGACGGCATCTCGATGCGGGTGCCGACGCCCAACGTGTCGATCGTGGACCTGGCGGCCGTCCTCGACAAGAAGACGACGGCAGACGAGGTGAACGCGGCGTTCAGGCAGGCGTCCACCGGATCGCTGAAGGGGCTGCTCCAGTATTCGGACGAGGAACTCGTCTCGATCGACTTCCGCGGCAATCCACACTCGGCGATTCTCGACGCGCCGTACACGAAGGTCATGGACGGCGACTTCGTGAAGGTCCTCGCGTGGTACGACAACGAGTGGGGCTACTCCAACCGCTGCGTCGACCTGCTCCGGTTCATGGCGAAAAAGGGCCTGTAGGAGCCGTCAGGGTGAAGAAGACCATCCGCGACATCGACGTGCGCGGGAAGCGCGTCTTCCTGCGCGTCGATTTCAACGTCCCGATCAGGGGAGGACGGATCACCGACGAGACGCGGATCACCGCGTCGCTGCCGACCATCACCCACGCGCTCGATCAGGGTGCGACGGTGATCTGCGCGTCGCATCTCGGGCGGCCCAAGGGGAAACCGAACCCCGAGATGAGCCTGCGTCCGGTGGCGGCGCGGCTGTCCGAGCTGCTGCGGCGTCCGGTCGAGTTCGCGGAAGACTGCGTGGGCGATCCGGCGCAGGCCGCCGTGCAGCGCGCGGGGCAGCATGGCCCCGGGGGAATCGTCCTGCTCGAGAACCTGCGGTTCCGCCCGGAGGAAGAACAGAACGACGCCGGCTTCGCGCGGCAACTCGCGGCGCTGGCTGACGTGTACGTCAACGACGCGTTCGGCTCGGCCCACCGCGCGCACGCCTCCACCGAGGGGATCGTGCACCACGTGAAGACGGCTGCCGCCGGGCTGCTGATGGCGGCCGAGATCGAGTACCTCGGCCGTGCGCTTGGAGACCCCGAGCGCCCCTTCGTGGCTGTGCTTGGCGGCGCGAAGGTGTCCGACAAGCTCGAAGTGATCCAGAATCTCCTCGCGCGGGTCGACGCGCTCGTCATCGGCGGGGCGATGGCGTACACGTTCCTGCTGGCGCGCGGCGTGCCCGTGGGCGCCTCGCTCGTGGAGGCGGACCTCCAGGACGCCGCGCGCGAGATCGAGCGCCGCGCGCGCGAGCGCGGCCTCGACCTGGAGCTGCCGATCGATCACCTCGTCACGGCGAAGCTCGAAGCGGGTGCGCCGCACGAGATGCTGAACGTGGGGGACGCGGCGATCGGGCAGCGGATGGGGGTCGACATCGGCCCGAGGACCATCGGCCGGTACCGGGGCCGGATCGCGTCGGCGAAGACGGTGGTCTGGAACGGGCCGATGGGAGTCTTCGAGATCGACGACTTCGCGCGCGGCACGATCGAGCTGGCCAGGGCCGTTGCCGACGTGAACGGCACGACGATCATCGGCGGCGGCGACTCGATTGCCGCGGTGAAGAAGGCCGGGGTGGCCGGCCGCGTGACGCACATCTCGACCGGTGGCGGCGCATCGCTGGAGTTCCTGGGCGGCCGCACGCTGCCGGGGGTGGCGGTGTTGCCCGATAAATGAATTTGGTGATTTGGTGATTTGGTGATCTCTATGCGTGTGCCGTTCATCGCCGCCAACTGGAAGATGTACAAGACCGTGCACGATGCGGTCGTCTACATCAAGGAATTCCGGAGCCTCGTGAAGGACATCGCCGATGCGGAGATCGTCATCGCGCCGCCGTTCACGGCGATCCATGCCGCCGCGGAGGCGGCGCGCAACGCCAATATCGGCATCGCCGCGCAGGACATGCACTGGGAGCGCGAGGGAGCGTTCACGGGGCAGATCGGCGCGGCGATGATCAAGGAGGCGGGGGCCGAGTACGTCATCATCGGCCACTCGGAGCGCCGCCGCCTGTTTCACGAGACGGATGCGACGGTCAATCGCAAGACGATTGCCGCGCTCGCGGCCGGGCTGACGCCCATCGTCTGCATCGGCGAGACCCTCGAGGAGCGCGAGCGCAACGAGACGATGGCGGTGCTCGACCGGCAGATGAAGGATGGGCTCGACGCGGTGACCGGCGAGCAGGTCGCCTCGCTCGTGGTCGCCTACGAACCGGTGTGGGCGATCGGCACCGGGCGAAACGCCACGCCGGCGCAGGCCAACGAGGCGCACGCGCACATCCGCTCGCGGCTGCGCCAGTGGTTCGGCGGCCCGGCGGCGGACCAGTGCCACGTGATTTACGGCGGCAGCGTCAAACCGGACAACGCGCGGGACCTCGTGGCGCTGCCCGACGTCGACGGCGCGCTGGTGGGCGGCGCCAGCCTCGAGGTGCGCAGCTTCTTCGAGATAGTGGCGCGAAGCCGGCAGGCCACGGTATAATCGGCAGCTATGCTTTACTACCTGCTCGCCTCCGTGTACGTCCTCGTTTGCTTCCTGTTGCTGCTGGTCGTCCTGCTGCAGCAGGGCAAAGGGGGGGACATCGCCAGCGCGTTTGGCGGCGGCGGGAGCACGCAGTCGGCGTTTGGCGCCCGCAGCGCCGGCACGGTGCTGACGCGCGCCTCGGCCATTCTCGGCGCGCTGTTTCTCATCGGCGCGCTCGCGCTCGCCGTCTACGGCCAGCGCGGCGGCGCGTCGGTCGTCGGGCAGTAACGCGGTAAAGCAGACAGAAGCGTCGCGGTCCTCAGGGCCGCGACCACCTCCTCGCGGAAGTGGCGGAACTGGCAGACGCACCAGCTTGAGGGGCTGGCGGGAGCAATCCCGTGAAGGTTCGAATCCTTTCTTCCGCACCAATAACTTACGGCTATTCTGAGAGGCCGTTGGTTGTCATGTTGTCAAGTCTGTTGTCAAGAAGGGGCTTCGGCTCCCTTCGCGGACGCTTTCGCCGGGAAGTGTCAAGTTTTTTGGCTTAGAAACTTGACGATCGTGAATACCCCGGCCAGAGATGGCTTGGGTTAGGCCCCTTAGACTAAGACTGGCTGTTATCGAGGCCTCGATTCCCGGGTTGACCGGGATCAGCCACCCTCCCCGCAAGACTCTCTGCCGCCGTCCGGCCTCCCCTTGATGCGTTGCTGCGAGGCTTGTTTGGTGTGGCCCGCGCAAGGCGGGCTCGAAACAGTCTGGCCATCGTGTTTCTGCGGAAGAACCTGGGTCCTGCTGGCCGTGGAGCACAATAACCTACGATTTGCTTGACGCAATAACCTATAAATGCTACAACTCAATAACCTATGATATGCGCGGCGCCATTCCCTATAAATGGCCCGCCGCGCCCATGACCCTGGATAGAAGCGATGGCAACGCCGCAGGAAAAGCTGGCTGAGTCTCTTGATGCCCTGCACGCGCTGCAGGCGCGCAGCGTCGTGGCAATCCGCTCCGCTGATTTGAGTCGTACGCACCGCGAGCGCCTGCTCGGCGCCGGTTTCCTGCGGGAAGTGATCAAGGGCTGGTACATCCCCGCGCGGCCGGACGAGGCGCCGGGCGACAGCACGCCGTGGTACGCCTCGTTCTGGGATTTCTGCGCCGCCTATCTGGCCGCGCGCTTCGGGAAGGACTGGTGCCTTTCTCCCGAGCAATCGCTCTCCTTGCACGCCGGTAACAGGGCCGTGCCGGCGCAGTTGCTCGTGCGCACGCCCAAGGGCGGCAACAAGCCCACCGCGCTGCCGCATGGCACGTCGCTGTTTGATGTGCGCTATGCGATGCCCAAAGACAGCGAGGTCGTCGAGCGCGATGGTCTGCGGCTGTTCTCAGTTCCGGCGGCGCTGGTGACGATATCGGAGCAGCACTTCGGCCGCGCGGCAACGGATGTGCGCGCAGCCATGGCGGGCGTCAAGGACGCCTCTGACGTGCTCGCCGTCCTGCTCGAGGGCGGCCACAGCACGATCGCCGGGCGCCTGGCCGGCGCGTTCCGCAATGTCGGACAGGAGCGTATCGCCGACGAGATTCTCAAAACGATGGCGGCGGCCGGCTACACGGTGCGGGAGAGTGATCCGTTTGAGGACCGGCCGGGCATCGTGCTGGCCGGGCGTGACATTTCGCCCTACGTGAACCGCATCCGCTTGATGTGGGATGCGATGCGTCAGCCTGCGCTGGATGTGTTTCCTGCCGCGCCCGGACTCTCCCGCGAGCTGGAGACGTATCTGAAAGCCGTTGAGGAAGTGTATGTGAACGATGCCTACCACTCCCTGTCGATTGAGGGCTACCGGGTTAGCCGCGAGCTCATCGAACGCGTGCGCAGCGGTGCGTGGAATCCCGATCAGAACGCCGAGGATCGTGAGAACCGCAATGCGCTCGCCGCGCGCGGGTACTACGATGCATTCGGCGCTGTGAAGGCGAGTATCGGGAGAGTGCTGCGCGGCGACAATCCGGGGATGGTCAGCCACGATGATCACTCTGGCTGGTACCGGCGGCTGTTCGGACCGAGTGTGAGCGCGGGCATCATCAGCGCTGCCGATCTGGCGGGCTACCGCAGCGGACCGGTTTATATCCGGCGCTCGATGCATGTGCCGCCGCCGCGCGAGGCGGTGCGCGATTGCATGCCGGCGCTGTTCGAGCTTCTCGCGTCGGAGCCTGAACCGGCTGTGCGCGCCGTGCTCGGGCACTTCGTGTTCGTTTACATCCATCCCTATATGGACGGCAACGGAAGGATGGGGCGCTTCCTGATGAATGTGATGATGGCTGCGGGCGGCTATCCGTGGACCATCGTTCCCCTTGAGCGGCGTGACGAGTACATGGCCACGCTCGAATCCGCGAGCGTGAAGCAGGACATCGGCCCGTTTGCGGCTTTCATCGGCGGTCTGGTGCGCGACGGGCTGCAAGGCAAGCCGCCGCCGCCCGTGCCGCTTCCGCGCGCGCGGTCATGAAGGGCGCGGCGGATCGAGGCGTAAGCAAGCGATGTGATTGGACATGACTCTGCCGGAGAGGGTGCTTGAAGCCGGGCGTGCGGTATTGGCGGCGGAGAGGGATTCGCTTGCGCGAACCCTTGGCGCGTTCGTGTCCACGTTCGTGGGCCGGCCATACCTGGCAGGTCCGGCAACGCTCGAGGGAGTGGGCGGGCGGCAGAGCGCGCCGTTTGCCTGCGTGGTGTTCACATTGAGCCTCGAAAACTTTCGCGAGGGTTATGCGCGCATCGCCGGGGCGAAACGGCTGTGGCAGGAGACGCCGCGGTCGGGTGACGCCGGACGGCGAAGCGAATTACTCGGCGTGATTCTCGCCCGGCGCTCGCAGTTGAATCTCGAAGCCGTCGCCGAAGAGATGCAGCGTCTGAACACCGAAATGCCGGCGACGCTATGGCCGGACATGGTCGCGGTAGCCGACACGGGGCTCGTTCAATACAGCGCGCAGTTTCCCGGCGAGAACGTCACGGGCGACTTCCTCCTGCCCGGAGAGACGCTCTCCTACGCCGCGCCCATGTACATCGTCATGGTGATGAAGCCCTCGGGCGCTGCCACGCTGAACCGCATATTGTCCTTCGTGGTGGGTCATCTTGCGGCGCGGCGAGCTGCCGTTGGAGATGTTGCTAGTCTTTCTCGGGCCGGTTGCAGCCAAGAGCGGCCTCGTGCGCCGGCCGGGGCTGCAGATTTCGTACGCGTTGCCGATCACCGAAGCCGATTTCCAGGGCATGCTGGCGCGGTTTCACCGGCAATCGAACATGGTGGTGCGGCCGGATGAGACGAGCTGGGTGGTCAAGAAATTCGCCGATGAAGGATCATCCTCGCCATTCATGGCGCGCTTGCTCCTGAGCCTGTTCAAGCTGCGCGATGCGGCGCTGCCCGAAGGGGCGGCGTAGCGCTGCACTTGGGGGCGTCTGAGCATCTAACGGTCCTTGCTGATCTTCTTGCGCTTCAGGAGGAACGTCCGCCTTGACGTGATCGGCGATCCAGCCGACACGCCGCACAAGAGCACCGGAGCTGATACGCTCGAGATAATCAGCGGCCTTGTTCCAGTCAAAGCGGCGGCTGGCGGTCCCGAGGATGTTGGCCGCCTCGCCGATGTAGTAAGGGTCGGCCACGCGGCCAACTTAAGCAATGTAATGTATCAAAACACCCTAATTCAGAGGGTTTTGACACATATTATTGCATCGCGGGCGTTCTGTGGGGCCTGGGTCGCTCGGAAGTGAAAGCCCCGCTTTCGACGGCGCGAACACAGGGTTGATTTTGGGCGAAACGGCGGGAGGCCCGTTCTCAGTCGCTGAAGCGCCGCTTCTCCACCACGGCGCGTGGAGAGAAATCGAAGTAATGCTCCTCATCGAACCAAGCGACTTGAAGCCGTTGCCGCGCGGGTTGCGGCGGCGTTAGCGTGGTGCGTGCGCGGGTCGGGCAGGTACCAAGAATTTGCGGGGCGGCCTTGGCGTGGGGGCGGTGGCGGCGGGGACGCCGTCATGATGACCATGATGGTGGTGGTGACCGCCATGAGGATGCCGCCGCCGGTGCCGATGGCGATGATGATGATGATGATGATGATCAGGTGATCGCAGGGGCGGCGCCAGATCGGAGCCCAGCCGCTGTCTACAACGACAAGGTTCGTTGTTTGCTGGCCTGCCTGATCTCCTCCTGGACGCGCGCCTCGATCGCGTTCACGTGCGTCCGCACGGCCTTCAGCACTTTCAGATAATCGTCGTGGCCAATAATCGCTCGCGCCCTAGGGCACGAGAGCTCGCAGCCGCGAAGGCGGACCGGCTCGGCAGGCCGCGCGAAGGCTGTCAGGAGAAACTCGTGGCACTCGTGGTTCTTCTGAGAGGGGTGAACGTCGGCGGGTGCAGAACCTTCCGACCGAGTACGCTCGCCGAACAGTTGAAGCATCTCGATGCCATCAACATCGGCGCGGCGGGCACCTTCGTGATCCGGCGGCCAGTCGCCCGAGCGCAACTCCGCGCTGAACTGGCACGCAGGCTTCCCTTTGATACTGAGATCATGATCTGCGAGGGCCGCGAGATTGTGCGGCTGATGTCCCACAATCATTTCGCGGACCAGCCCGCGCGACCCGACGTCGTCCGCTTCGTGAGCGTCCTGTCCCGGCGTCCGCGCTCGGCGCCGTCGATGCCCATGTTCTTTCCCTCCAGCGACAAGTGGCTGCTGAAGATCCTTGCGAGAGACGACCGGTTCGTCTTCGGCGTGTACCGGCGCCAGATGAAGGCCATCAGCTACCTCGGCGCGTTCGACCGGATCTTTGGGGTGCCGGTCACCACGCGCAACTGGAATACCATCACCGCGATCGCCACCGCGCTGGCCCGCCCCGTGTAGGACAAACACCGACAAGCGAGACAGAGGCGCGCGATTTCAGTATCCTCACGCGGTCAGATCGTCCGACCCCATCCGGGTCGGTCGATGGAGGCACTTCTGCCAGAGGAGGCGTCGTGATCCGATTGAGGAGCGCTCGCGTGTTGTTGCAGGTCGGGTTCGTGATGTTCATGGTGTACGTCGCCGGCATGTCAAACCCCTCGACGCCCCTGGCGCAACAGGGCGGCAGCCACGCCAGCCTGGCGGCCGCCGGCGGGGCGGAGTTCGTGCCCGGTGAAGTGCTGATCCAGTTCCGCGCGGGGACGTCAGACGCGGAAAAAGGGCGCGCGCGCGCCCGCGTCAGAGCGGAGTTCGACGAAACGGTCGCTGCCGCGGACGCGCGCAGTGACGGCAAGGGCGATCTGGAACTCGCACGCGTGCCCCCCGGGGTCACGGTCGCCGCAGCGGTGCGCGGGCTGCAGTCCGACCCCGCGGTGGAATTCGCGGAACCGAACTTCGTCTACTACCACGCGGCCACATCGAACGACCCCTACTACACGAACGGCTCGCTGTGGGGCATGTACGGCGACGCCACCGCACCGGCGAACCAGTACGGCAGCCAGGCCGGCGAAGCGTGGGCGGCGAACCACACGGGATCGCGCAGCGTCGTCATCGGCGTGATCGACGAGGGCATCCAGTTCACACATCCGGACCTCGGCGCCAACGTCTGGACGAACCCGTTCGACCCCGCCGATGGCATCGACAATGACGGCAACGGCTACGTCGACGACATCCACGGATGGGATTTCGACGGCAACAACAACACCATCTACGACGGCGGCAAGAGCGGGACCGCGGACGACCACGGCACGCACGTGACCGGCACGATTGGCGCCGAGGGTGGCAACGGGGCCGGCGTGGCCGGCGTCAACTGGCAGGTGACGTATATCTCGGGCAAGTTCCTCGGACGCCGCGGCGGCACGACCGCCAACGCGGTCAAAGCCGTGAATTACTTCACGGACCTGAAGATCCGCCACGGCCTCGACCTCGTCGCGACCAGCAATTCGTGGGGTGGCGGCGGATTCTCGCAGGCGCTCCTGGATGCGATCACCGCTGGCGCCCGGAACAACATCCTGTTCGTCGCCGCGGCGGGCAATGGCGGCTCGGACGGCGTGGGCGACAATAACGACACGACGGCCAGCTACCCGAGCAACTACGACACGACCGCGGGTGCGGGCTGGGATGCGGTGATCGCGGTGGCGGCGCTCAGAAGCGACGGAACGCTCGCGTCCTTCTCCAACTACGGCGCGAAGACCGTCGACCTGGCCGCGCCCGGCTCCGGCGTGTATTCGACGACCGCCTTCAACACGTATTCGTCCTACAGCGGGACGTCGATGGCGACCCCGCACGTCAGCGGCGGCGCGGCCCTGTATGCCGCGACGCACGCCGACCGCGGCGCGTCTCTCAAGGCCGCGATCCTGAACAGCGTGGCGCCGACCGCCTCGCTCGCCGGCAAGACGGTCACGGGAGGACGGCTCAACGTAAGCGGGTTCTAGAGGGTGCTGGGTTCTGGGTTCACCCGGAACCCGGAACCTACCTCGCGAGCGGCAGGCGCACGGTGAACGTCGCGCCGCGGCCCACGCCCTCGCTCTCGACGTCAATCCGTCCGCCGTGCGCTTCGACCAGGTGCTTGGCGATCGACAACCCGAGGCCCAGCCCGCCCGCCGCGCGGGAGGGCGAGGACTCCTCCTGCCGGAAACGGTCGAAGACATACGGCATGAACGCGGGTGAGATGCCCTGCCCCGTGTCGGCCACGGCGATGACCCCCTGATCGCCATCCACCCGCACGGTGACCTGGATCGAGCCTCCTGCCGGCGTGAACTTGACCGCGTTCGACAGCAGGTTCCAGACGATCTGCCGCAGCCGCACGGGATCGCCGCGAAGCTCGACCTCCGACGCGCCGCCCACGTCGATGCGCACGCGCTTGGCGTCCGCCGCGGGCTGCACCACCTCGACCGCCGCGCCGACACACGACGCCGCACTCACCCGCTCTATCGACAGGCGCAGGCTCCCGGTCACGATCCGGGACACGTCGAGCAGGTCGGCGACGATGTCCGCCTGCGTTTGCGCGTTCCGCAGGATGGCCTGCGCCCCGCGCCTGATGCCCTCCGGGGGCAGGTTCTCGTTGGCGAGCATGTGCGCCCACCCGACAACGGCATTCAGCGGCGTGCGCAACTCGTGCGAGAGCGTGGCGAGAAACTCGTCCTTCATCCGGCTCGCCTCTTCCAGCTCACGTCTCAGCCGTTTCTGCTCGGTGATGTCGCGGGCGATCTTGGACGCGCCGACGATCCGGCCGTCGGCCGCGCGGATGGGGGACACCGTGAGCGAGATATCCACGAGCGTCCCGTCCCTGCGCCGCCGGATGGTTTCGTAGTGCTCGACCGACAGGCCCGCACGAATCCGGCGGAACACCTCGGCTTCTTCGGGCAGGCGGTCTTCTGGAATGATCGTGGTGATGGAGCGGCCAATCATTTCGCCGGCGGTGTACCCGAAGATGCGCTCAGCCGATCGGTTCCAGGTCTGGACGATCCCGTCCAGGTCCTTGCTGACAATCGCGTCGTCCGAGTAGGCGACGATCGCCGCCAGCCTCGCCTTGTCGTCAATCGGCACCGTGGAGATTCTACCCTGCTTCGCGCCCGCGGCGCCGGCCGGGCTTCGGGCGCCCGGGGAGGGTGGCCCGGCAGCCGGCGCCTCCGGCGGGACCGGCCACCTGTGCTACGCTAAACAACGTAATCGCTACGTATCATAACGTCATGCGGAACCCGTTCGTCTACGGCGAGGTCGTCCCCCTCGCGGCGTTCGCCGACCGCGTGGTGGAGCTCGACCGCCTCGTCACGGACCTGTCCAGCGGCCAGAAGGTCTTCCTCATCTCGCCGCGGCGCTACGGCAAGTCCTCCCTGATCCGGCGGACGCTCGCCTCGCTCGAGCGCCGCGGGCTGCTGACGATCGACCTGACCGTCGCGAGTTACAGCTCGTACCTGGCGTTCCTGGAAGGGTACGCCCGCGCGGTCGCCTCGGCGGAGACCCCGTGGGACCGCGCGAGGGCATGGCTCCGCCAGGCGCTCGGGGCCGCGCGGCCGGACATTCGCGTCGAGCCGGATCAGGCGGGCGCGCGGCTCACCGTCGCCTTCCCTTCCGTCACGACGCCGCGCGAGGTCGAACGCCTGGCCCCGGAGGTCTTCGCCCTGCCCGGCAAGCTCGCGGCCGCCCGCCGCCGCCGCGTCGTCGTGGCGCTCGACGAATTCCAGGCGATCGGCGGGTTCGACGGCGGCACCGTCGAGCACGCCCTGCGCGCCGCAATCCAGCGCCAGCGCGATGTGGGCTACGTCTTCGCCGGGTCCGAGCCGACCTTGATGGAACGGATGCTCGGGCCGAAGCGCCCGTTCTACAAGGCGGGACCCGTCATGCGCCTGGGCCGCATCCCGCCCGACGAGTTCGCGGCCTTCGTCGAGGCGCGGTTCACGAAGACCGGAATCACGCCGGAGGCGGGGACGGGCGCCGCGATTGTGGAACTGGCGGGCAACATGCCGTACGACGTGCAGCGCCTCGCCCACGAAGCGTGGGACGACGCGCACGCGGCGGGGCGATCGCGAATCACGGAGGACGACCTGCACCGCACGCTGCGGCGCCTTTTGTCGCAGAACGACACGCTCTTCGAGGAACTGTGGCAGCGGCTGACGCTCGTGCAGCGCGCCACGCTGCGCGCCGTGGTGCTCCACGACGGGCGCGCGCTGCTCTCGGCGGACGTGCGCGGCCGCTATCGTCTCGGGGGAACGTCGACCGTGCAGGCCGCCCTCACGGCGCTGACACGCGAAGACATCGTGGCGCGCGAGGAGGACCGCTACCTCGTGAACGACTCGCTGCTCCGCGAATGGGTCGCACGGCGAACGTTCTAAAGGCTCCGCGTCTGCGCTATCCTATGCGCCCGATGACCGATGATTTCGACCCTCGGCGGTTTGACGAGTTGTCAAAGTGCCCCGAATGCGGCCGCGCCATGACGGTGGAGCCGCAGGTCGCCGAGCGCGTGGGGCTGTACTACCGCTGCGCGCAGCACGGACGCTTTCGGTATTCGTGGGACCACGATCGGCTCGAACCCGTGGGCGAGCTCGAGTGAAGAGCGCCTCGGTCAGAGGCCCAGCCGGTACCGGCCGAGGCGCGCGAGGAGCGTCGCCTTCAGGTCTTTTTCCGATGTCGCGGCGGTCAGGTCGATGTCCGCGTCGCTCAACGCGTCGACGAGCGCCCGGATGAGCTGCGCGCGGCTGATGGCGGCGCCGCTCTGCGCGTGTATGTTCGCTGCCAGACGATCGAGAAACGCGATTTGGCGGTTGAACAGGACCACGGTGACCTTGGTCCAGGCTTCGTCGTGGACAGGTGGGCGCCCCCGCTTACGTTTCTTACCGGAGAAGATGTCTTTGGCGCTCTTGCCGGAGGTGTGTCTGCGCGTTGGTGTCATGGGTCCTGTCGCTCATGCGGGTCCACGTGCTCATACCACTCCGGTCAGCGGACGGTCTTTCCACCCTTAATTCCCGCGCCTTCGTTGGGGAGAGGGTTGCTATTCTTCACTGGCGAGCGGTTTATTTCAAGTCCGGCGCCCGCCGTGGGCCAACCGCGGCACCGAAGACCCCGCGGCAGTTCCGTCCCTAATGCGCGCGCCCGCGGCGGGCGAGCCGCTGCAGGATGTCCACGCCGAGCCGGCGGTACGCGCGGGCCGCGGCCCCGGCGGGCTCGTACTCGAAGATGGTCTGGCCGAACGACGGCGCTTCGGCAAGCGCATGGCTGAAGGGAATCTCGGGGCGAACCACCGCGTCACGATAATGGCCGCGCAGCATGCGGATGTTCTGCCGCCCGCTCTTCGACCCGCGATCGACCATCGTCACCACCATGCCGAGGAGCCGCAGCCGATCGTTGAACCGCCGGCGCACACGATCGCCCGCATCGACGATGCTGGCGGCCCCCTCGAGGGAGAGGTACTGCGGCGTCACCGGCACGAGATACCACTGGGCCGCGGCGAGCACGTTGATGTGCAGCAGCGACAGGCCGGGCGCGCAGTCGATCAGGATGGTGCGGTAGCGCTGCAGCAGCGGCTCGATGGTCCTGCGCAGGCACAGCTCCCGATCTGGGGCATCCGACAAGGCGACATCGGTGTTGGCCAGGTCGGCCGACGCGGTGATGACGTCGATGCCCGGCCGGACTCCCCGGCGAATCGCGCGCTCCAGCGGCAATCCGTAGAGGAACGGGTGGGCCAGCGAGGGTGCGAGGCGCGCGCGCGGGATGCCGACTCCGAGCGACGCCCCCGCCTGGCTGTCCGCGTCGATGAGCAGCGTCGGGCCCCGCCCGGCGAGCAGGACGGACAGGTGGATCGCGGTCGTGGTCTTCCCCACGCCCCCTTTTGTGTTGATGACGGCGATGACCACGGCCAGAGGTCCGCTATTCTATCCCCATGCAGGTGCGTTCCGGACTCGACCGATTGCTTGATGAGATTGATCGCGGCACGCGGCTCGCCGGCGCGCGCGTGGGACTCGTGTGCAACCCGGCATCGATCGATGCCCACCTGGTGCACGCCGCCGATCGGCTCGCCGGGAGCTCGCCTGTGACGATCGGCGCGCTGTTCGGGCCCCAGCACGGCTTTCGATCCGACCTCCAGGACAACATGATTGAGTCGCCGCACGCGAAGGACGCCCGCCGTCGCGTGGCCGTGTACTCGCTCTACAGCGAAACCCGCGAGCCCACGGCCGAGATGCTCGCGGGGCTCGACGCGCTCATCGTCGATCTGCAGGACGTCGGCACGCGCATCTACACCTTCGTGTACACGATGGCCAACTGCCTGCGTGCCGGCGCGCGGCACGGCGTGCCGGTCATCGTCTGCGACCGGCCGAATCCCATCGGCGGCGTCGGCATCGAAGGGGCCGTGCTCGATCCGGCCTACACGTCGTTCGTCGGCCAGTTCCCGATCCCGATGCGGCACGGCATGACCATCGGCGAGCTGGCGAAGCTGTTCAACGAGGCGTTTGGAATCGGCGCGGCGCTGGACGTGGTGCCGATGGACGGCTGGCGGCGCGAGATGTACTTCGACGACACGGGCGTGCCCTGGGTGATGCCGTCTCCCAACATCCCGACGCTCGACTCCGCCGTCGTGTATCCGGGCACGGTGCTGTTCGAGGCCACGAACATTTCCGAGGGGCGCGGCACGACGCGCCCCTTCGAGCTTGTCGGGGCGCCATGGATCGACGGAGAGCGGCTCGCCGATGCGATGAACGCGCGCGGGCTTCCCGGCGTTCGCTTCCGCGGCGTGTTCTTCGAGCCGGCCTTTCAGAAGCACGCGAAGCAGACGTGCGGCGGGTGCCAGCTCCACGTGCTGGATCGCCGCGCGCTCGAGCCGGTCAGAACCGGCGTCGCGCTCATCGAGGAGTTCCGGCGGCAGGCGCCGGATCGGTTCGCGTGGAAAGAGCCGCCGTACGAATACGAGTACGAGAAGATGCCGATCGACATCATGTGGGGATCGGATCGGCTTCGAAAGGCGATCGAGGCCGGCGAAGGGGCGGACGCGATCGCGGCGTCGTGGCGCGACGAGGCGGCCGCCTTCGGCAACCTCCGGCGGCCGTACCTGATGTATCCGCCGGCCTGAAGGCCGGCGGCTACCGCGCGGCCACCGCGCGCGCGCGCCGGATCTGCTCGGCGTGCTTGTGCGCGTGTTCCGCGTAGATCTGCAGCCACCGTTCCACGGTGTAGCGGCCGTGTTCGCTGTGCGTGCCCTCGCGCGCCCATTCCTCCGCGCCCATCCGCTCCAGGATCTCCGCCGTCGTCTCGCGGGCGTAGCGGAACGCCTCGAGGGACTTCTCGTACGGGCGGTCGTAGTGCAGCTTCCGCGCGTACTCCTCCTGGTCGTAACCGTGTATCTGCGGCCGCTCTTCGGCGAGCAGCATCCGCAGCCTGATCGCCGAGGCCATCTCGCTGTCCGCAAGGTGATGCACGATCTCGCGCGGCGACCATTTCCCGGGCGCGGGATGGCGATCGAGCGCGGACGGATCGATGCCGGCCAGCGCCTCCGCGACGGCCCGGTACCCGTCCTTGTACCGGTCAATCAGGCTTTTCCGTGTGCGGTCGTCCACGTTACCCCCTCGTGATGGCGAGCCCGGGCGACTTGGGGCGTTCGGGCTCGAGATGGTGGCGGATCAGGTGCTCGCGGAGGCGATCGAACGCTTCCTGCGGCGTATCCGCCGGGTGCAGTGCGTCAAGGTCGCCCGGGGACACCGCGCCCCATTCGACCATCGGCTTCAAGTTGAGGATCTGGCTCCAGTATTCCGACCCGTAGAGGACGACGTCGATCTTCGCGGAGAGCTTCTGGGTCTGCGCGAGGGTGAGGAGCTCGAACATCTCGTCCAGCGTGCCGAACCCTCCCGGGAAAATCACGAGCGCCTTCGCCATGTAGGCGAACCAGAACTTGCGCATGAAGAAATAGTGGAACTCGAAGTGCAGGCCGGGCGAGATGTAGCGGTTCGGGCCCTGCTCGAACGGCAGCCGGATGTTCAGGCCGATCGTCCTGCCGCCGGCTTCGTACGCGCCGCGGTTGGCCGCCTCCATGATGCCGGGCCCGCCCCCCGACGTCACGACGAACCGGTGCCGGTGGGAATCGAGTTTCGTCGACCACTCGGTCAGCATCCGCGCGAGCTGCCGCGCCTCTTCGTAGTAGCGCGACCACTTCACGGCGATGCGCAGGCGCTTCAGGTCCTGGCGGTAGTCCCTGCTGTTTCCCGGGCGCGCCTGCAGGCGCTTGAGCGCGCGCTCGGCCCTCGTCCGGCTGTGCACGCGCGCGGATCCAAAAAAGACGACGGTGTCCTGGATGTCCTGTTTCTGAAATCGGCGCAACGGCTCGAGGTACTCGGCGAGGATACGCACCGGCCGCGCGGTGCCGCTCTGGAGGAACTCGGGGATCTCGTACGCCAGCGGCTGATGGTTGGCCATGTCTGAAAAACTGTATCATCATGCCGCCGGAGCATGGCCGCAGGTGGGACCGTGGACGTTTCGTGTTGGAGAGTGCCGGGCTCGGTCGTGGCGGGCGCAGGCGTGGGCGCCCTGGTGCTCGTGATGGGCGTCGCCGGATCAGGCGCGCAGGAAGCGGCGGCGCGGCAAGGGGGCTGGACGATCCCTCCCGCCGCCGCGCAGGAGCAGAGCCCGCTGCCGTCGAGCCCGCAGGCGCTCGCAGCGGGGCGCGCGCTCTTCCAGAAGAACTGCCAGCGCTGCCATGGCCCCAAGGGGGTCGGTGATGGTCCTGACGCCGACCCCGATTACATGGCCGACATGGACCTCACCAACCCGAAACGCGCCGATCACAACCCGGACGGCGTCGTCTTCTACAAGGTCTGGAACGGCCGGAAGAAGCCGAAGATGCCCGCGTTCAAGGAGGAACTGTCGCGCGAGCAGGTGTGGGCCATCGTCGCGTACGTGCAGACGCTGCGGAAGGACAAGTGACCGTCGCCGCGTCTTTGACCCGCCTGTCGCAACAGGCCGCCCGCGAGGATACGTGATCGACGAGTCCCTGGTCATTCGCGCCGCGCCGGCCCGCGTGTTCGCGGCCTTTTTCGACCCGGCCGCGCTCGCGACGTGGTGGCAGGTGGCGCGCTCGATCACTACGCCGCGCCCGCTCGGCGTGTACGCCGTCGAATGGGACGCCACCGAGGAACGCGACGAGATCCTGGGGCGGCTCGGCGGCGTCTTCTCCGGCCGCGTCGTGGACGTGCGCAAGGGACAGGAGTTCTATGTGGCCGATGCGTGGTGGCTGCCGCCCGACGGCGACCCGCTCGGCCCGATGGGGCTCCACGTGACGTGCGTGGCAGAGGGAGGCGGCTGTCGCGTGCGCGTTCAACAGCAGGGTGGCGAGGACACGCCGCGCTGGCGGCACTACTACGAGCTGACGCGGCCAGGCTGGCGGTCGGCGCTCGAGACGCTGCGGCACTGCCTCGAGCAGAGTTCGCGATGAGCGGGGCCGAGGCCCGCGCGCGCGGCCTCGGGTTCGGCTTCGGCTTCGGCTTCATTCAGGCGCTGGGACTCCGCGACGTCGTGCTGATGACGGTGGTCGCCGTCGTCAGCCTGCGCTGGATTCCATTCGCCGCGCGCGCCGGCCCCTCGTCGCTGACGCTGTGGGTGCTGGCGTGCGCCGCGTTCTTTCTGCCGCTCGCGGCGGCGCTCATCGCGCTCTCGCGCCGCTATCCGGACCAGGGCGGATTGTACGTGTGGACGAGGCGCGCGTTTGGCCCGCGCCATGGCTTCGTCTGCGGCTGGTGCCTCTGGGTCAACAATCTTTTCTACTTTCCCTCGCTGCTCCTCTTTGGCGCCGCCAATGCGCTGGCGGTTGGCGGCGCGTCATGGCAGGCGTTCGCGGACACGCACGCCTATTCGATCGCGTTCGTCCTTGGGGGGATCTGGCTGACGGTCGCGATCAACATCGTCGGATTGCGCAGCGGCAGGCGGGTGCAGAACGTCGGCACGGTGGGCGTGTGGTTGCCGGCGTCGCTGCTGATCGGGGCCGGCGCGATCGCGCTCCTCACCACGGGTTCGGCGACGCCGTTCGCGACGTCCCAGCTGGTTCCGCCGCTGGCCACCGAATCGCTCGGCACGCTCGCGCTGTGGTCGGCGATGTGCTTCGCGTTCTCCGGCTTCGAGATTACCTCTCATGTGGGGCAGGAGGTGAAGGACCCGGCGCGAACGCTGCCGCGCGGCGTGCTGATCGCGGGCGCCGCGGTTGCCGGCGTGTACATTCTTGGTTCCGCCTCCCTGCTGATCGCGCTGCCACCTGAGTCGCTCCACGACCGGAGCGGCATCACCGACGCGGTCAACCTCGTCGCCTCGCAGCGGGGGCGCTCGGCGCGTGGACCGGCGGGCTCCTGGCGCTGGCGGCGTTTGCCGGGACGTTTTCCTGGATGGCGGGGGCCGCGCGGGTGCCCTTCGCGGCGGGCGTTGATCGCGCGATGCCCGCCTGGCTCGGCCGGCTGCACCCGCGCTTTCGCACGCCGCACCTGGCCCTCCTCGCGCAGGGGGCCCTGTCGAGCGCCATTTTCCTCGGCAGCGTGTTCCTGACCGTGACCGGCCGTCGCACCAGCACCCGCGGGACTTACGACGTGCTGGTGAACCTCACGATCCTCGTGTACTTCGTGCCGTACATCTATCTCTTTCTGTCGGTGCCGCGGCTCGTGTCGGCGCCAACCGCGCGCCTTCGCGCCGCCATGCTCGTCGGCATGGCCGCCACGCTCATTTCGATCGCCCTGCTCTTCGTCCCGCCGCCGGGCACTGCCAGCGTGGTGAATTACGAACTCAATCTGATCGGGCAATCGGCGGTCGTGCTCGCCGCGGGGCTCGGCTTCTATCGGCGTTCGCGGTCCTAGGTTCCAGCACCGCGCGCGCTCAGACTCTCCTGAGCGTCAGGAAATTCGAGTGGGGCTGGCGGAGGTTCGGGCTGACGCTGACAAGCACGACGACCGCTTCCCCCTGGATCGCGCCGCAGGCGACGATCGACCGCTCGACTTCCTGCTCGCTCCCCAGCGCGCACACGATCGGGACGACGCCCCACTGCAGCGCGAGCCGCTCGGCGACGGCAATCGAGTCGGTCGCGGCGTAGATGGGGGCCTTCGGGCGGAGCGCCGACAGGAGCCGCGCCGTCTTGCCGCCGCGGGTCACCGCGACGATGGCGTCCGCCTGTCCGGTGCGAGCCAGGGTCACCGCCGCCTCGCACAGCGCGCGGCCGTGGCCCGTGCGCGTCGGATCGACCGACGGCTCCACGGTCGTGGCGTCGGGCAGCATGCGCTCCGCCTCGCGCAGCACGGCATCGAGCGCCCGCACCGCCCTGACGGGGAACTGCCCCGCCGCGGTCTCCCCTGCCAGCATGATGGCGTCCACGCCCTCTTCCACGGCGTTGGCGGCGTCGCTCACCTCCGCGCGGGTGGGCCGCGGCTCGAACCGCATGGATTCCAGCACCTGCGTGGCGACGATGGCGGGCAGCCCGCGTTCACGCGCGCGGCGCGCGATGGCTTTCTGCACGGTCGGGACGCGCTCGAAGGGAAGCTCCAGCCCGAGGTCGCCGCGGGCGACCATGACGCCGTCGGCCTCCTGGAGGATCGCGTCGATGTGATCGACGGCGCTCGCGCGCTCGATTTTCGCGATGACGCTGGCCTCGCGCCCGACGCGCCGCATCACGTCCCGCGCGGCGCGGATATCGTCCGCGGTCTGCACGAAGCTGATGGCGACCAGGTCGACGCCCAGCTCGAGGCCGAAACGCAGGTCGGAGACGTCCTTCTCCGTCAGCGCAGAGGACGGCAGCGGCACGCCGGGGGCGGCGATGCCCTTCCGCTCGCCGAGCGGGCCGCCGTTCACCACGAGGGTGTCGATCCCCTGCCCATCCGCCCCCGCGACCTGCAGCTCGATCCGCCCGTCGTCGAGGAGCAGGCGATCCCCGCGGCGCACCGCGGCAGCCAGCGGCGCGTACGCGGAAAATACGCGCGAGGCGCTCCCCTCACCCTCGCCGATCTCGATACGCAGCGTGGCCCCTTCCTCGAGGGCCACGGGGCCTCCGCCGGTGAGCCGGCCGGTGCGGATTTTCGGCCCGGCCAGGTCCTGCATGATCGCGACATGCCGCCGGGCGCCGCGCGCCGCGTGTCGCACCCGGGCGAACACGTCCGCGTGCGTCTGCTGGGTGCCGTGAGAGAAATTCAGACGGAAGACGTCGACGCCCGCCTCGACAAGCTCGGCCAGCGTGGTGTCGGACTGGCTCGCGGGGCCGACCGTGGCGATGATCTTGGTGTGCCGCATGCGCGCGGGCTTCAGCTTACAATTTCAGATCCGCCGGAGGCAACGGCCGGCGGGAATATGCAGCACATGCGGGCGCTCCTCGTCGGCGGCGCCGCCGCTGACGCCGCGCGCCTCGCGGCGCGGCTCGCGCCGGCGGCGATGGTCATCTGCTTCGCGCGAGATCGGCCCGCGGCCGACGCGGTGACGGCCGCGCTCCGCGCCGGCGCCCCCGGCGCGCGCGTCAGCGTGATGCTGGGCGACCCGGGACTGCTCGTCCACAAAGTCTCCGGGCCGTTCGATCTGATCGTGCTGGCCGCCGACGCGCGAGAGCGCGCGTCGCGGCACCGCGATCGGCTGCTCGGGCTGCTGCGGGAGAACGGTGAACTCGATGGCTGAGCGACTGGACCAGTTCCGCGCGTTCCGCGAGAAGATGAACGCGCGCATCCTCGAATCGGGCAACCTGGAGATCAAGCGGTTTTTCGCGCTCGACACGCGCGCCTACGAGCCGGGCGCCCTGCCGGTCAAGACCAAGGAGCTGCTGGGGCTCGTCGCCTCGCTCGTGCTGCGCTGCGACGACTGCGTCACGTATCACATCGCGCGCTGCCGCGAGGAGGGGACGACGCGCGACGAGTTCTTCGAGGCGTTCAACGTCGCCCTCGTCGTGGGCGGGTCCATCACCATCCCGCACCTCCGCCGTGCCGTCGCGACGCTGGACGAGGTCGAACAGATGGCATAGGCTGCAGACATGAAGTCCATTTCGATCGTCACCGGCGTCGGTCTGCTGGCCGCGGGCATCGCGGTCGGCGCCGTCGGCATGGGGCAACAGGGCTCGGCCGGCGCGTCGGACGTCGCGGCGCTCCGCAAAGACGTCGAGGCGCTCAAGTCACGCCTGCAGACAGTCGAGCAGCAGCTCGGGCAGCTCCTGGCCGCCCTCAACCAGGCCCGCGATCCGCAGCCGCAGCAGGTGCCCATCAACATCACCAACGCCCCGGCGCGCGGCCGCGCCGACGCGAAAGTGACGATGATCGAGTTCTCGGACTTCCAGTGCCCGTACTGCGGCCGGCACGTGCGCGAGACGATGCCGCAGATCGATCGCGAATACATCCAGACGGGCAAGGTGCGCTACGTGTTTCGCGATTTCCCCATCGACTCGCTGCACCCGCAGGCGCCGAAGGCGCACGAGGCGGCCAATTGCGCGGGCGACCAGGGCAAGTACTGGGAGATGTGGGAGCGGCTGTTCGCCAACCCGCGCCAGCTCTCCCCGGCCGAGCTTCTCGAGCACGGCAAGGCGGTCGGCGTCGACCCGGCACGCCTGAAGCAGTGTCTCGACAGCGGGCGGTACACGGCGGCCGTCAACGCGAGCGTGCAGGAGGCGGTCAATCTTGGCGCCACGGGCACGCCCGCCATCTTCTTCGGCATGACCGAACCGGGCAGCAACACGGTCAAGGTCGTGCGCGTGCTGCGCGGGGCGTATCCGTACGACCGGTTCAAGCAGACGATCGATGAGCTGCTGGCACAGTAGTCACGTGCGACGTGCGAGGTGCCACGTGCGACGTGCGAGGTGCCACGTGCGACGTGCGAGGTGCCACGTGCGACGTGCGCCGGGGCACGTGCGACGTGCGAGGTGCCACGTGCGACGTGCGCCGGGGCACGTGCGACGTGCGAGGTGCCACGTGCGAGGGGCCGCGTGCGCGGCGGTGCTGGTCGTGATGCCCGCTCTCGCCGCGGGCGCGCACGCGCAGTCCGCGGCCCCGCGCCGGCAGTTCGTGAGCGTCAGCCTCGACCAGCAGCACACGCGGCCGCTCCATTTTGCCGACTGGCCCGTGCGGGAGCTGGTGGGGCGCGAGGTCGCCGAGGCGCAGCGCGAAACCTACGACTACCGCTCGCGCGACGAGCTGACGAAGGTGGAGGTGCTGGAATTCAGGCGCCGCGGCCGCGGGTTCGGCGTGACGGTGTATCCCTTCGGGCTGTCGGCCGGATCGACGCTGGGGATTCGCGCGAGCCGCGAGGATCTGCCGGTGATTCGAATCGCGTTCGACGGGCCCGCCACCGTCTCGAGCTACGCGCTGACCGACGCGCGCGCGTTCGACGCGAGCGTCGGCGTGTACGTCTCGGACCGATCCCCCGGCTGGGGTCTGGGGAGCCGTGCCTTCCTTGCGGGCGGCGCCGGACTCATTCGCAGCACGCTCAGCGACGGCACCCGCCTGTTCGCCGAAGCGGGCGGCGGGCTCGTCGTCGGGCCGATCGCCGTCGACCTGGCGCTGAAGGTCGCGATGAACCGCCTCGACCGCCCGATCGCGCACAAGTTCCTCACCGTGCCGCTCGCGCTGCGGACGAGCGTCAGCTTCTAATGATGAGGGAACGTGCCATGACCATTGAACAGTGGCTCGAGGCGGCAACAGCAGACGCGCGGCGGCGCGGCCTCGACGATCTCGTGCCCATCCTTGAATCGCTCGCGGCCGCCACGCGGCTGCTGCGCGCGGCGCCGTGGAACCAGCATGCAGACGGGCACGGTCAGTAGCCTCACCCTTCATGCGCTCGGCCAGCGCGTCCGCGCACGCGAACTGCGCAGCGCCGATCTGGTGGACGCGTGCCTGCGCGAAATCGACCGCCACCGCGCGCTGAACGCGTTCATCACGGTGACGCAGGACGCCGCGCGCTCCCAGGCCGAGCAGGCAGACCGCGAGATCGCGGCCGGCCGTTATCGCGGCCCGCTCCACGGCATTCCCGTGTCGCTGAAAGATCTGATCGACGTCGCCGGCCTTCCGACGACGGCGGCCTCACGGGTGCGCGAGGGCCACCGCGCCGCCGCCGATGCGCCCGTCGTCAGCCGGCTCCGGCAGGCGGGCGCGGTCCTCATCGGCAAGACGAACCTGCACGAGTTCGCGTTCGGCACGACGACCGAGGACTCCGCGTTCGGGGCGGCGCACAATCCGTTCGACCCGTCGCGCTCGCCCGGCGGATCGAGCGGCGGATCCGCGATCGCGGTTTCGACCGGCATGTCGGTCGCCTCGGTCGGCACCGACACGGGCGGCAGCATCCGCATTCCATCCGCGGCCTGCGGCATCGTCGGGCTCAAACCCACGGCCGGCGAGATTCCCGTGGAGGGGGTCGTGCCGCTCAGCCGCACGCTCGACCACGTCGGCCCGATGACGCGGTCGGTCCTCGACGCGGCGCTGATGTACGAGGCGCTGTCGGGCCGCATGTCGAGCGCGGCCGAATGGACGCCAGCCGCCGCGCCGCTGCACTTCGTCGTCCCCGTTCCGTTCTATCTCGATCGCCTGGATCCCGACGTGCGGGCGCGGTTCGAAGAGACGTGCCGCCATCTCGAGGACGCCGGGCACCGCGTGACGCGCGGCGCGATCGAGCACGCGACGTTTGTTCCCGCGGTATACCTGCACATCGTCATGGCCGAAGCGATGGAGTATCACGCGGCAACGCTCGATGCGGTCCCGGAGAAGTATGTGCCCGGCGTGCGCACCCGGCTCGAGATGGGGCGCTACATCCTCGGCGAGGATTACGTGCGTGCGATGCGCGGCCGCGACGTGCTGATCAAGGCCGTGGACGCCTCGCTGGCGGACGCCGACGCGCTGCTGCTCCCGTCGCTCGCGATTCCCGCGCCGCCGCTCGGCGCCGCGTCCGTCGAGATCGAAGGCGTGAAGGAAGCCGTGCGCGGCCTGACGCTGAAGCTCACGCAGACGTTCAACATCACGGGGCACCCCGCGCTGTCGCTGCCCATGGGCGTCACCCGCGACAACCTCCCGTGCGGCTGTCAGATCGCGGCGCGCCGCGGCGCGACGCGCGAGCTGCTGCGCATCGCGCTCGCCTGCGAGGCTCAGATCGGTCCCGGGCCAGGATCGGTCGGGGGCGGCACCGGATGAATGTCGGGTTTCCGGTCGGGTTCCCCCCCCGGCCGCTTCGGGGGCCGCTCGGTCGGCGGGCGATCCACCACTTCTCCCGGCCGAGGCACGTCAGGTTTCGCCGGATGCTCGACGGTCATACGAGGGCCGGCTGCAACACCCTTGCCTCCTCGAACCCCTCGAGCCCCTCGAACCCCTCGCGCCAATGCTGAGCTGGCTCTTTCACGCCTGGGAACGCCGCCTCGCCGCCGTTTCGAAGGATCGCATCGTCCGTCCCTTCGAGTGGGGACTGGAGTGGCTCGATGCCGCGGGCGTGACGCCCGACGCGCCGCCCGCCGAGATCGTGGACGCGTGGTCGGCCACGGTGATGCAGGACAGCGACGCGTTCTATCACGCACCGCCGACCCGCCAGTACCATTTCGACGGCGATCGGCTGACGTTTCCGAGCGCGCTCACGACGCCGCACGAGGAGAACAACACGGTGCACGCGCGGCTGTTTCCTGCCCTGAGCGGGGCGGCGCGCGGCCGTGCCGCCGAGTCGAAGCGAGCCGTCCTCGTGCTGCCGCAGTGGAACGCCGACGCCGATGGTCACGTCGGCCTGGCGCGGCTGCTGTCGCGATTCGGGATCTCGGCGCTCCGCCTGAGCCTTCCCTATCACGACGCGCGCATGCCTCCGGAGCTGACCCGCGCGGATTACATCGTCAGCTCGAACATCGTGCGAACCGCGCAGGTGTGCCGGCAGGCGGTGCTCGACGCGCGCCGTGCGATCGCCTGGCTGGCGTCGCAGGGCTACGAGCGCATCGGCATCCTCGGCACGAGCCTCGGATCGTGCCTCGCGATGCTCACCGCGGCTCACGAGCCGCTCATCCGCGCGGCCGCGCTCAACCACATTTCGCCGTACTTCGCCGACGTCGTGTGGGAAGGGCTGTCGACCGCCCACGTGCGCCAGGGGCTGGACGGCCACATCGACCTCGAAGGTCTGCGGCGGATGTGGCTGCCGATCAGCCCCTTTCCGTTTCTCGACCGCGTGAAGGATCGCAAGGTGCTGCTGGTGTACGCGCGGTACGATCTCTCGTTTCCCGTGCGCCTCTCGCGCATGCTGGTCGACGAGTTCTCCGCGCGCGGGGTGGACCACGAAGTGGCCGTGCTGCCCTGCGGGCACTACAGCACCGGCGTGGCGCCTTTCAGCTGGATGGACGGGTACGTGCTGGTTCGCTTCCTGCGGAAGAGCCTCTGACGCAAGAAGGGGGACAGTCACACTTCTCGCGTGCAGGCATGAGAAGTGTGACTGTCCCCCTTACAGGTATTTGACAAGATCGCGCAGCGCGTCGGCGAGTACCACGGCAAGCGCGCGCATCAGGGGAGAAACCTCGCCGGTGGCGACCGCGTCGGCGACCGTCACGGGATCGGTCACCAACAGCCAGATGGTCGCGCCCGCCAGCGCCGCCGCCACCAGGCCAACGACGCCAAACAGGCTGAGGCTGATACGGCCGAGGCTCATGAATCCCTTCGTACGTTGGACGGCGATCGGCGGGAGGTGGTTCACACCTCCAGCACGATTTTACCGAATTGCTCCCGCCGTTCCATCCGAACTTGCGCCTCGGCGGCCGCTTCCAGCCGATAGGTGGTATCCACCACCGGCGTCAGTTGCCCGCCGAAAAACAAATGCGACGCCTCGAGCAGCTCGGCCTTCGTGCCCATGTACGACCCGAGCAGAGAGAGCTGCCGGGCGAAGAGATGACGCAGGTCCAGCGTGGTCGCGTATCCGGTCGTGGCGCCGCATGTGACGACGCGCCCGCCGCGCGCGAGGCTGCGGATGCTCTGTTCCCACGTGGCCTGTCCCACGTGCTCGACGGCGGCGTCGACACCGCGGCCACCGGTCAGGCGCCGGACTTCTGCCGCGACATCGCCGGACGAGTGGTTGATCACGCCCCATGCACCCATCTGCGAGGCGCGCGCGACCTTTTCGTCCGATCCAGCGGTGGCGATGACCCGGGCGCCCAGGAAACGCGCGACCTGAACGGCCGCCTGTCCCACGCCGCTGCCCGCCGCGAGCACGAGCACATCCTCGCCGGGCCGGACGCGCGCGACGGTCGCGAGCATGTGCCAGGCCGTCAGGAAGGTCAGCGGAAAGGCGGCCGCACGAACGAAGTCGACGTGCGGCGGGATGCGCACCAGGTTGGCGAGCGGCACCCGGACGATCTCGGCGTACCCCCCATCGGAGCGGTATCCAAGAACGTCGTACGACGGACACAGATTGTCGCGCCCGGCGAGGCACGCGGGACAACGACCGCAACTCAGGCCGGGCTGCACGAGCACGCGCGCACCGGTCTCGAAACCCTCTGCGTCGATCACTTCGCCGGCCACATCGCTGCCCGAGATGTGCGGGAGCGGCAGGCTGACGCGATCCAGGCCGCGACGCTCCCAGAGATCGAGGTGGTTGAGCGCGCACGCGCGCACGCGCACGCGCGCGTAGCCGGGCGCCGGCGCCGGGTCCGGCGCGTCCTCGTAGCGCAGGACCTCGGGCCCGCCATGCTGATGGAATCTGATCGCCTTCATTTACGCCATCGCCACTTCCGAGGAGTCACCCAGGTTGAGCGCCGAGAGCGGTGCCGTAATGCGATCGCGGTCGCCGACCACGACGGTGAGCATGCGCGGGGGATCGAGGTACGCCTGCGCCACGCGGGTCACCTCGTCGCGATCGACGGCGGTCACCTTCGGCGCGAACTCGCTGAAGTAATTGTCCGGCAGCCCGTACAGCGCGAGCTGCGCCGCGGCGCGGGCGATCTGATCCGCGGTCTCGAAGTTCCTGGGGTAGCCGCGCGTCAGCGCCGCGCGGGCGGTGGTCAGCTCCGCGTCGGTCACCGGCCGATCGCCGCGGATGGCCGCCAGTTCGGCCAGCGCCTCGCGGAGCGCGTCGGCGGTGACCTCGGTCTGCACCCCCACCTGCAGCAGGAAGGGGCCGCGACCGCGCCGGAAATCGAACGCCGTCCGCGCGCCGTAGGTGTATCCCTTCTCCTCGCGCAGGTTCATGTTCACGCGGCTGATGAACTGCCCGCCCAGCACCATGTTGAGCACGAGGAGCGCGTGATAGTCGGGCGTTTGTCGCGCCGCTGCGACCTGGCCGATACGCAGCTCCGACTGCGCCGCACCGGCGCGATGCACGACCGCGAGGCGCTCGAGGGCCCCGCGTGGCGGATCGATCTCGCCGGCATCCACGAGCGGGGTGCCGTTGCCGCCGGCCGCCGGCTTCCAGCTCTCGAACCCGCGCGCGACCGCCTGCTTCAACGCGTCGTGCGTGGCATCGCCGACCGCAATCACCGTGACGCGCTCCGGGCGGTACGCGCGGCGGTAGTGCTGGTGGACTTCGCGCAGCATCATGCCCCGGAGCGATCCCTCTGTGCCGATGGCGAGATGCCCGTACGGGTGGTTCCTGTAGAGCAGGTGCGTGAACGCCCGATCGGCGACGGCCGGCGCGAGGTCGCGCAGCTGCAGCAACCGGTTCAGCCGGAGATCGCGGACGCGGTCGAATTCCTTCTGCTCGAATCGCGGCTCGCGCACCATCTCCGCGAGCAGGCCGAGGCCGCGCCCCATGTTCCGCGACAGGACGGACATCGTCACGACGCTCGCGTCCGAGCCCACCTCGGTCTCCATCTGGGCGCCGAGCCGCGCGAGCGCGTCGTGGATCTCGAGCGCGGAGCGGTTGCCGCACCCTTCGTCCAGCAGGTCGCCGGTGATGGCGGCAAGGCCCGGACGATCGTCCGGATCGGCGGCGGCGCCGACCGGCAGCAGCAGCACGAAGACGACCACGGGCACGTCGCGGTGCTCGATCGTCCAGATCCTCAGCCCGTTGGACAGCGACGACTTTTCGATGGTCGGAAACCGGAGCTGGGGATCGGGCCCGAGCACCGGCAGGGAGCTGCGATCGACGCGCATCATGAAACGGACACCGGCTTGGAATTGGGCATGGCGAGCGCGAGCCGCCCCCGGGGCACGACACTGAGCATCACGCGGCGGCTGGTCGCGAGGTGCGTTGCGGCGGCTTCGCGGATGTCGTCTGCCGTCGCGTCGCGGTACCGCTGCAGATCCTGCGCAAAGTAATCCGGCCCGCCGAGGAACGTGTTGTACGCATTGAGCTGATCGGATTTGCCCCCGAAGCCTCCCACGGTCTGCAGCCGCTGCACGAAATGCGCTTCGGCCTGCGCGAGCGCGCGCTCGAGCTCCGCTGGCTCGGGGCCGTGCGCGATAAAACGCTCGATCTCACCGCGAATAATCCGCTCCACTTCCGGCAGCATCCGTCCGGGCGCCGCGGTCGCCACGACCTGGAAGAAGCTGGAAAGCTCGCGCGAGTTCTGCGACGCCGCGATCTCGGTCGCGACGCGCGTTTCATAGACCAGCGCGCGGTACAGCCGCGACGTCTTGCCCCCCGCCAGAATCTCAGCCACGAGATCCAGCTCGGCATCCCCTTTCTCGAACAGCGCCGGTGCGTGCCACGACATGTAGATGCGCGGGAGCTCCACGCGGTCTTCGAGGAGCAGCCGCTGCTCGGAGGTGACCTCCGCGCGGGGGGGCACCACCGGCAGCGGCGCCGGGCCGGCGGGAATCTCCTCGAAGTAGTCCCTGGCCAGCTCCAGCGCGCGGCGCGTGTCGATGTCGCCCGCAATCGAGAGCGACGCGTTGCGCGGATGGTAGTAGGTCTGGAAGAACGCGCGGACCTCCTCCAGCCCTGTCGCCTTGAGGTCCTCGGCGCCGCCAATCGTCAGCCAGTGATACGGATGATCCGGCGGGTACATCGCGGCCACCAGCGCCATCGTCGCGAGCCCGTACGGGCGATTCTCGTAGTTCTGCCGGCGCTCGTTGAGCACGACGTCGCGCTGGTTGACGAACTTCTGCTCGGTCAGCGCGGGAAGCAGATAGCCCATGCGATCCGACTCCATCCACAGCGCCAGCTCGACGCCATTGGACGGCACGACCTCCCAGTAGTTCGTCCGGTCTGCGTTGGTCGAGCCGTTCAGCGAGGCGCCCGCTTCCTGCAACGGGTGGAAATAGCCGCGGTCGTAGTGCTGCGACCCCTCGAACATGAGGTGCTCGAAGAGGTGCGCGAAACCGGTTCGACCCGGCCGCTCGTTCTTCGAGCCGACGTGATACCAGAGGTTCACCGCGACGATCGGGCAGCCGTGGTCCTCATGGACGATGACGTCGAGGCCATTGGCGAGCTTCTCGGTGACGAAAGGTATGTGCATCAGCTCACCACGCGACGATGTACCGCTCGCGGCGCGGATCCGCGCCGCCCCTCAACAGGCCGGTCGTGGGATCGATCCCGGCTGCCACCACGCCGGTGGAGATCCCGTACGCGGGACGTACGCGAAGAACGTGCCCGCGACGCGCCAGCTCGTCGCGCACGGCCGCCGGCGCGGAGGCCTCGATCTCGAGCACCCCGGGCTGCGCACGATGATCGTCGAACGAGCTTTCCGGATGCAACGAGTTGAAGCGCGTTGAGGATCTGCTGATCCTGGCTGTCACCGCCGGGCGTGCCGATGGCCAGGAACGGCCTGGCGTCCTGCAACACGATCGTCGGGGTCAGCGTGGTGCGCGGCCGCTTGCCGCCGGCGAGCACGTTGGGGCTCGCCGGGTCGAGCCGGAACGCCTGCATCCGGTTGCTCATCGGCACGCCGGTGTCGGCGGCGACGAACGCGCCGCCGAGCAGCCAGCCGGAGCTGGGGGTCGCGGAAAAAAGATTGCCGTCCTTGTCGACGGCTTCCACCGCGGTCGTGTCTTTCTCAACGCTCGCCGGCGCCGCTTCGCGGCGCTCCCCTCCGGCGGCGCTTTGCTCCCCGCTCGCCGGCGCCGCTTCGCGGCGCTCCCCTCCGGCGGCTCGCTCCTCCTCGGTAAGCGCGCGTCGGGCGGCGGGGTCGCCCGGACGGGTGTCCAGGCTCGCCTTTGCGCGATCGATCAGCGCCCGGCGCTCGGTCGTGTAGCCGTCGGACAGCAGTTCCGCCATCGGCACCTTCACGAAGTCCGGGTCGCCGTAGTACCGGTCGCGGTCGGCGTACGCGAGCTTCACGGCCTCGGTCGCCACGTGGACCGCGTCGGCCGAGCCGGCGCCCATCGACTTGAGATCGAATCCTTCGAGCAGCCGGAGCGTCTGCAGCAGCACGGGTCCCTGGTTCCACGGGCCCGCCTTGTAGATCGTCAGCCCCCGATAGGTGGCGGAGGTCGGCTCCTCGATCCGCCCCTCGTACGCGGCGAGGTCCGCCTCGGTCATCACGCCGCCCGCCTCCTGCACGGCGGCCGCCATGCGTCGCGCGATGTCTCCCTTGTAGAACGCGTCGCGCCCGGCGCGGATCGCCTGCTCCCGCCCGGCGCCAGCCGCCAGCGCGGCGCGCTCGGCGTCGGCCAGCGCCCGCAGCGTCCTTGCGAGGTTCGGCTGCCGGAACATCTCGCCGGCCGCCGGAATGCGCCCTTCCGGATAGTAGGTCCGCATCGTCCAGGCGTACGGCTCGCACCCCTTGCGCTCCGACTCGAGATACCGCCGGAGGAAGTCGTACATCGGGAAGCCGTCGGCGAGCGCGACCGCGGGCGCGAGGACGTCGCCCAGCGACTTCGTGCCGTAGCGCGCGAGCGCGAGCGTGGCGGCATCCACCACCGCGGGAATCGTCGCGCCGAGCGGACCGTTGCCGGGGATCGCCGCCTTGCCGGCGAAGAGCGCGGGGGTGGCGGCGCGCGGCGCGCGGCCCTGCCCGTTGATGACGATCACCTGCCGGTCGCGCGCCGAGTAGATGATGATGGGCGCTTCGCCGCCCAGGCCGAAATGCGAGATCTCCACCACCGCGGCCGCGAACACCGCGGCCACGCCGGCGTCGATGGCATTTCCCCCGTTCATCATCATCCGCGCGCCGGCTTCGGCCGTGTGGCTGCGGCCGGCGGCCACGACGCCGCGGCGCCCGCGAAACTCAGGTCTCAACTGCGCGCTCGCCGTCATGCTCATCACCAGGAGCACAACGAGGGTGGCCACACCCGCGCGGTGAAAAATCCGGCTATGCTCTCGCACCATGCTGTCCCCGGGAGTCATCGTGC
Organism: Acidobacteriota bacterium; assembly: GCA_016184105.1. Taxonomy (NCBI): domain Bacteria; kingdom Pseudomonadati; phylum Acidobacteriota; species Acidobacteriota bacterium. The sequence goes on along the minus strand of JACPDI010000047.1, from coordinate 107,987 downwards.
ATCCTACCGGCAAACCGGCGCGCGGTAAACCGCAATCAGCCATCCAACTGGCGTGGATTGCCCTCGCCGAACTGCTTGGCATGAGCCTGTGGTTTGCCGGCACGGCGGTCGCGCCGGCCCTCGCGGCACGCTTCGCGCTGGGCGCCGACGGCATCGCGTGGCTCACGATGGCCGTCCAACTCGGGTTCGTCGTCGGCACGCTGGCCAGCGCGCTCACCAATCTGCCGGACATCGTCGCGCCGCGCCGCGTGTTCGCGGGCGGCTGCGTGATGGGCGCCCTCGCCACGCTGTCCGCATTCGTGGCGCCGAACGGCGCATCCCTCATCGCCGGACGGTTTCTCACCGGCGTTGCGCTCGCGGGCGTCTACCCGCCGGCCATGAAGATTGCCGCCGGATGGACGCTCCGGCGGCGAGGCACGGCGCTCGGACTGCTCATCGGCGCGCTGACGCTCGGATCGGCGGGACCGCACGTGCTCGCCGCCATCGCCGCCCCGCTGGCGTGGCGCCAGGTCATGGCCGGCGTCTCGATCCAGGCGATCGCGGGCGCGGCGATCATGCTGCTGATCGTGCGCGACGGCCCGCACGTCATCCCGACGGCGCGCTTCGATCCGAAAGCCGCGCTCGTCATCTTCCGCGAGCCGCGCGCCCGTGCCTCAACGCTCGGCTATCTCGGGCACATGTGGGAGCTGTACGGCTGCTGGACCTGGATGGCGGCGTTCGGCGCGGCAAGCGCGTTCGCCTACTCCGGCGCGGCGGCGAGCTGGGGACCGGTGATTGCCGCCATCACGTTCGTCGCGGGCGCGCCGGCCTGCCTGCTCGCCGGGATCGCTGCCGATCGCGTGGGCAAGGCGCGCGTGGCGAGACTCGCGATGATCGCGAGCGGGATCCTGGCGCTCACGACGCCGCTCGTGTTCGGGCGCGCGCCGTGGCTGCTCGTGCTCGTCGCCGTGGTCTGGGGCGCAACGGTCATCGCAGACTCCGCGCAGTTCTCCGCGCTCATCACCGAGTCGTGCGACCCCGCGCACATCGGCACCGCGCTGACCCTGCAGACGTGCGCCGGCTTTCTGCTGACGATGCTGAGCATCCGGGCCACCGCGGCGATCGCGGAAACCGCCGGGTGGCAGTGGGCACTGGCGCCGTTGGCGATTGGGCCTTTCCTGGGCAACCTGGTCGTGGGGCGCGCTGGGCGCTGAGGATCTCAACAATACGGCTTGACCGACCTATTTGGTCGGATATACACTTGCCTAAACTTGAGATCGGTTCTCATTTTGACTTGGAGTCATCATGTTTGAGTACCTCGTTGCGGGGTTGTTGACGTTCACCACCCCACCGTCATCCCCCACCGTCCCCACCGTTTCGCCCGCCCGGCAGCAGCCCGCACAAAGCGAGATCGACGAGCTGCGCCGGCGGCTCGACGTACTCGCCCAGGAACTGGAGCGGCTGCGCAGCGGGGAGCCGGAAGAAGAGTTGACCGAGGCGCAGCGCCGCAGCCTTGGCGTCGCCCCGTCGGCGGCGGCCATCTACCGCAAGAAGCAAGGGGTCTCGTTCGCCGGGTACGGCGAGATCGTCTACCAGAAACTGGACGACACCCTGGAGAACGGCGCCGCGAGCCCCGCATCGTCGCGGTTCGACTTCCTGCGCGCGGTGCTCTACGCGGGCTATCGCTTCAACGATCGATTCCTGTTCAACTCGGAGATCGAGTTCGAGCATGGCGGCGAAGAGGTCGGTGTGGAGTTCGCCTACGTCGATTACCGCGTGCGCAACGACCTCACGCTGCGCGGCGGGCTCCTGCTGCTGCCGATGGGCCTGATCAACGAGTTCCACGAGCCGACGGTGTACTTCGGCACGGGCCGGCCGGAGACGGAACGGCGGATCGTGCCGTCCACGTGGCGCGAGAACGGCGCCGGCGTACTGGGGAGCCGTGGCCCCGTGAGCTACCGCGCCTACGTCGTGACTGGCCTCAACGCGCGCGGCTTCAGCGCGAACGGCATCCGGGGCGGGCGCCAGTCCGGCAAGGAGGCCATCGCGGAAAATTTCGCCTTCGTGGGCCGCGCCGACCTCGCGCCGCTCGACGGCGTGTTGGTCGGCGGCAGCCTCTACGCGGGTGCATCCGGGCAGAACCAGGTCGGCGAGGTGGACGCGGGAACGACGATCGGCGAGGTGCACGGCCAGGCGCAGATGCGCGGCCTCGACGTGCGCGCGCTGTACGCCCGCGCGTCAATCGACGATGCCGCCGCGCTCAACGGGGCGTTGAAGCTCACGGGCGCCGCCGGCATCGGCAGCGTCATGGAAGGGGGATACGCGCAGGCGGGTTACAACGTGTTGAACCGCCGGAGCACCACGATCGCGCTGACGCCCTACTACCGGTTCGAGCGAGTCAACACGCACGCCGAAGTCCCAGCGGGCTTCACCGCCGATCCGGCGAAGCGCATTACCTGGCAGACGCTGGGCCTCGAGCTGCGCCCGGTGACCGGCGTCGTGGTCAAGACCGATTACCAGTGGGTGACCAACGGCGCGCGGACGGGCCGCAACCAGTTCAACATCGCGCTCGGCTACGCGTTCTGATGCGCGACGTCCTGCTCGCGATCGGCGTGCTCGGTCTGGCCACGGCATCTGCCGCGGCCGGTCCGGCCGGCATCACGCGGGACGAAGCGCTGGCGGCAGCGTTTCCCGGCGCGGTCATCAAGGCCGAGCAGGTGTTCCTGACCGCCGAGCAGCAGCGCCAGGCGGCGTCCCTCGCCGGGGTCGGCGTTCCCAGCGCGCTCGTGGCCCGCTACGTCGCGACGAAAGACGGGCAGGCTGTCGGGCGCGCCTACGTCGATACGCACGTCGTGCGGACGAAAAAAGAGTCGCTGCTGATCTCGCTCGATGCGGGGGGACGCGTAAAGAGGATCGACGTCACGGCGTTCCTCGAACCTCCCGAATACCGTGCCCCGCACGCCTGGGCCAAACAGCACCAGGGGCGCCCGCTCGACGACGACCTGCGGCTGCACCGCGCGATCCGGCCCATCGCCGGAGCCACGCTGACGGCCAGGGCGGTGACTGAAGCCGTCCGGCGCGTCCTGGCGATCGACGGTGTGCTGAGCAAGGAGCTCCAGCGATGACCGCTCTCCAGAGGCGCCTGCTCGCGGCGCTCAGCGTGATGGTCGGGGCGAGCGGCCTCGCCTATCTGTGGATGAAGTACTTCATGGAGGCGAGCGATCCCTTCGCCGTCGTGAACCATCCGTGGCAGCCGTACATGCTGTACGTGCACATCCTGTCGGCCCCCGCGCTCGTGCTGATGTTCGGCATCATCTGGTCCGCGCACGTGACGGCGAAGATCGACGGGGGCCAGCCGTACAACCGCCGGTCGGGCCTCGTGTCGGTCTGGACATTCGTCGTGATGGTCGCATCCGGATATCTGCTCCAGGTCCTCACGTCTGAACGGCTGCATTTCGCCACGATGGTGGCGCACGTGGCAAGCGGCACGCTGTTCCTCATCATGTACGCCGCGCACATCGCGTTAAGCCTGCGCCACCAGCGCCGGCAGCGACGAGCCGAACCGATCCGGCCGGCCGCGTGATCCCGGCCCTCGCGCTCGCTCAGACGCTCGTGCTCGCGCTGGCGCAGCCGGTCGCGTCGGCCGAAGCGAGCCGCGAGGCATACCTGATGGGCACGCGCGCCACTCTTGTCGCGCGCGCGGCGTCCCGTCCCGAGGCGCTCTCCGCGCTGGACGCGCTCCTTCGCGTTCTCGAAGACACCGAGCAGGACCTGAGCACCTGGCGCGACACGCCATTCAATCGGCTGAACCGTGCGCGCCCCGGCGAGATCGCCGCCGTGCCGCCGGCACTCTGCGAGCTGATGGGCCTCCTCTCGGACTGGACGCGCCGCACCGGCGGCACCTTCGACCCCGCGGCGGGGCCGCTCCTCGACATCTGGGGCGTGCAGACGACCGCGCGCGTGCCGTCGCACGAGGAAATCATCGCGGCCCTGCCGGCATCGCGCTTCTCCGCGTGGAGCTTCGAGAGGTCCGCGTGCACGATCCGCCGTCCGGAGCACGGGCGCCTGGACTCGGGAGGCTTCGGAAAAGGAGAGGCGATCGATCGGGCGTCTGCCGCGGCCGTTCCCTCGGCGGGGTGGCTCATCGATCTGGGGGGCCAGGTCGGCGTGTGGGGCGTCAGCCCGCCAGGCGGCTGGCGCGTCGCCGTCGCGCATCCGCGACACCGGTCCCGGAGGCTGTTCGACGTCAGGCTGACGAGCGGATCGATCGCGACCAGCGGCGGGTCGCAGCGCGATCAGCGCGCGGGCCGCGCGCGCGTCGGACACATCATCGACCCTCGCACCGGCACGCCGGCGACATTCGGCGGCTCGGTCGTGGTCTGGAACGAACGCGGCCTCGTCGCGGACATCCTCTCGACCGCGCTGTACGTGATGGGGCCGGAGCAAGGCCTGCGCTGGGCGAACGCGCAGGGTGTCTCCGCCTGCTTTCTCATTCCCTCGGGGAACCGCGTGCGCGTGCGGGCCTCGGACGCGTTCCGTCAGCGCTTCCCCAGCGCGCGCCGACCGGTTCGCTCCTAGCTGACCGGCGTGAGCGGGATCGGGCGCTTGTAGCTCGCGATCGAGATCTGCGCGGCCATCTGCTCGGCCGCGGCCATGAACGCGCGCGCGGGCGGTGAATCGGGCTCGGCCAGCACCAGCGGCATTCCCGAGTCGCCACCGCGCCGAATTGGCTCGTAGATCGGCACGCGGCCGATGAACGGGACGCTCATCGCCTTCGCGAGTCCCTCGCCGCCCCCTTTCCCGAAGATGTCGCTCTCGTGATGGCAGTTCGGGCACACGAAGTGGCTCATGTTCTCGATGAGCCCGAGCGTCGGGATGTTCAGCTTCTGGTACATCCGCACGGCCCGCCGCGTGTCGGCCAGCGACACGTTCTGCGGCGTCGTCACGAGCACGGCGCCGGTCACCGGAACCACCTGGCTGAGGCTGAGCGCCACGTCGCCGGTGCCCGGCGGCATGTCGACGATGAGGTAGTCGAGCGCCGGCCACCGTACCTCGCGAAAGAACTGCTGGATGACGCCGTGCAGCATCGGCCCGCGCCAGATGACCGGCGAATCGTCCTGGGTGAGGAAGCCGATCGACACGACGTGGATGCCATACTGCTCGGCCGGCACGATCTTCTGGCCGTCGGTCGTGAGCTGCGTGTTCAGCCCCAGCATCATCGGCACGTTCGGGCCGTAGATGTCGCCGTCGATCAGGCCGACCTGGCTGCCGCATCTCGCCAGCGCCGCCGCGAGGTTCACTGCGACGGTCGTCTTGCCGACGCCCCCTTTTCCAGCGCCGACCGCGATGATGTTCTTGACGCCGGGGATCCCCGCCCGGCTGAAGTCCGCGCCGCCCGCACGAACCTGCGCGGACATCCGCACCTCGACCTCGGTCACGCCCGGAACGGCCGAGACCGCGGCTTTCGCCTCGTCGCGCATCTTGTCCTTCACAGGACACGCGGGCGTGGTCAGCTCGATCGTGAAATCGACACGACCGCCGCTGATGGACAGCTTCTTGATGAACCCGAGGGCGACGATATCTCGATGCAGGTCGGGGTCCTTGACGCTCCGCAACGCCGACAGGACCGCCGCCTCAGTGACTTCGGTAGCCATCCCGCTATTGTACCTTCCAACGCCGGGCGGGGCGCGATCGATGGCGGGAATCCGCGGTGGCTTAACGGCCCGCCCGCCGGTCGGCCATGTCGCCGACGACCGGCAATTTGAAACGCTCGCCGTGGAATGCCTTGTACATCAGGAGAATCCAGAGCGCGACGCTGACGGGCCAGAAGAGGAACCACAGCGGCACGAACCACAGCGCCAGGAAGATGGGAAGAAACGTGAGCACCGACTGCCACGCGTGGAACCGGACGAAGCGGCTCTTCCTCTCGATGGCGAGAAACAGCGCGCCGCTCAGCCAGCCGGCGACATAGGCCAGCATTCCGGCCACCGCGAGGTCCAGGCCGGTGCTCGACGTTTCCGGACTTCCGCCGTCGGTCAACTCAGAGCGCCCCGCCCGACATCATGCCCCCGACGCCCCCGGCAACGCCCATGATCAGCGCCAGCACGAAGTACACCACGATGACGACGAGAACGGAGACGACCATGTAGGCGATCACCTTGTCGGGCGGTGTCTTCATCATGACGGGCACGCCCAGGTAATACACGTACACGCAGTACACCGCCGCGAAGATCACGAGAACGCTGAGGGCCGGGACGAGGTTCAGCACGCCGGCGATCCAGACCGCCGTGCTCGAGTAGGCCACCAGCTTCAACGCCTGGCGCTGATCGTCGCGCGACCCGAAGGTGGGCGCCAGCTTGGAGACGATGAAGGCCGCGACGAACGCGCCGACGAGCGCGCCGATGTACTCGAAGACCGCCGCGCGGAGCGCCTCGCCGACGCCGAAGCGGTACCGGCCGACGAACGGCACCGGCATGCCGAAGACGACGCGGCCGATGAAGTTGCACACGACCGGAATGGCCGCGAGCGGGACGATGTAGGACTTGTAGAGCGTCGCGATGTCGGTCGGCTCCGCCTCGATCACCGGCCATTCCTGCTTCGGCTGCTTGAGAATGCGCGTCACGCGTTCCTGCAGGTTCATTGAATACTCCTTGTCGGCTCAGACGGCTGCGCGGGCGCGGGTTCGAAGCGCGCGCGCGCATCCTGGTTCAACAGCACCCAGAACGTGTAGATCCCCAGCGCCGTGCCGAACGGCAGCAGAAACAGATTCAGCAACCCGAGGCCAAGCGCGGTGATCCGCGCCGCCCCCCGATGCCGCCGCAGTCCCGCCCCCGCCCACACGTTGGCCCCGCCCCCAATCAGCAGCACGATGCTCGCAGCCGTGAGCGCGAACGCCGTCAGCGCCGCCCCGATCTCCGGCCCCCGGTGCATGCCGGAGGCGGCAATCGCCACCGCGCCGGCCGCCAGCAGCAGCACGGAAATCCCCAGCAGCACGCCGAGCGCGCCCCAGACGATGTACAGCAGCCCGAGCAGGTCGATGTGTTTAAGCATGCTCAGCGCCCCTGGGGAGCGCCGCGACTCCGCTGCATCACGTATCGGATTGTGGGAATGAGCCGCGCTGATTCTAACGGACCGCGACCCGAATTTCGATGGCCGTAAACGGCGAGGCCCCGTCCAAGGGACGAACCGGCAGCGCGAACCGGAAAAACGCGCCGTCTTCCGTGCCCGCGGGCAGCGTGACGGAGATCCGGCGCGAGGAGACCAGCTCGCCGGTGCCCGCACACGGCGCACACGCGTCGAGCCAGACCTCGCCGCGCCCGCCGCAGGCAGGACAGAGATGGCGGACGGGAATCATGAGGGGCACGTCGCCGCCCGCGCGTGCTTCGTCGCGGGAGACCGAGAGTTCGGCGACGAGCGCGCCAGTGTGCGGCTCGCGCCCGAAAAACGACGCGCGCATCCGGTCGGCGAGCCGCGCCGCCGACGGAAAGTCGATGGCGACCTCGTCGTGCCACGGCTCGTGCGAAGACAGCCGGCGGCTCGCGCGGCGCACTTCCTCCGCCCCCGCGTCGCGCCTCACGCCGATCACGTCGTAGTAATCGCGCACTGGGAAGTACACTAGGGGGCGATCCGCGCGCTGTCAACCTTTCTCGATCGCGGCGCGACCCCGCCCGGGAGGCATAATTGACCCATGCCAAAAGAATGCCCGATGTGCGGCGATTCGATGGAATTGGTCGCCCGCGAGGAGACCGTTCGCGTGCCGGGCACCGCCGAGACATACAAGCGGCAAATCCGCGAATGGACGTGCCGCGAGTGCGACTACTTCGAGGAAGCGGCCGAGGACGAGGGCTGAGGGCGAGGGGGCCGCAGCCCCCGAAGGCTTACCGTACGCCGAGGGTGAGCATCATCTCGCGGCGGAGTGCATCCTCGAAGTCGTGAAAATCGAGCGACGTTTCGCATTCGTCGCACAGAACTTCGGCGACCGACGGCCGGTTCTCCTCGGCCACCTCGACACGGGAATCTTCGACCCGTACCACGTGCATCTGCAGCGTTTTCACGACGAAATTACGGTCGTTGCCGCAGTTCGGACAGACAAGTGCCATTCAGAACTCCTCAACTCAACGTTGAAATTGTATGAGCGCGCACCGCGCGAAGCAATGAGATCTTCACGCCCGGAGGCAGTAAAATCGTCCGGGAGCCCTCATTTATGCCGATTGACTCGACGAGCCACGCCGAGATCCGCTCGGAACCGCGCGGCCCGCACTGGATTGCCTGGGTCCCGGACGAGGCCGGAAAGCCCCGGAACGCGATAGTTCTGGTGGGACGAACGCGGGAGGAAGCCGAGGCGCGGGCACGCCAGTATTACGGCGTGTAAGTCTGGCCTTCCTCCTCGTCGAATTCGTACGCGTCGGCTTCGGGATCCGCCAGGTCGCCGAGGCGCAGAATCTGCCCCTGCGTATGACCCGTCAGGCTGCAGTAATGTCCCTTCGCCTCGATGGACACGACCGCCACGTCCCAGGGCCGGGCGCGATACGCCGCCGCGACGCAGCCGCAGGGCATGCCCTCGAGCGCTTCGAGCTCGAACAGCGGGTTCGCGCGTCGCGCGTCGGAAACAAACCCGGCGGAGACTGTCATGCTGCACCTCCCGGGGGGGTCGGCGGCCCCGGCGCCACGTGCCCCGTGCCGATGCAAACCCGGAGCCACTATTTCCTTAGACCTTCTCAACTGCTTTTCGGTTCCCTCGCCCTGTCTGAATGACACGATCGCCCTAACTGATACTCGTGCCCCCGGTTCTTACGCGCGCGCAGAGCTGGCGCCGCTGAGGCGGCTGCGCGTGCGGGAACCAGCCCGTGGCATCAGGGGTAAATCACGGCGCCGCTCACGTCGGCACCGGGAAACAGCGCCCGTGCCGCCGCTTCGTAGATCTCCAGCTGGCGTGCGTGCTCCGCTTTCCGGCGGCCGGTCTTGAACTCCAGGATGAACACCGTGCCGTCGGCCCGGCGGACGAGGCAATCGATCGTGCCCCGCAGGATCACCGAGCCGTCGCCCTTCTGGATCTGCAGCGAGAACGGCACTTCGTGGTCACAAACGCCGCTGGCGAGCATCGCCGCCACGTCGGCGCGGCGCGCGAGCGATCCGTACAGTGTCGACGCCTCGGCAATCGCGGCCTCCTCGGCGGCGAGCTGTGCGCGTTCCTCGGGGCGAAGGAGCGCGCGGGCGCGGCGCGCCACCGCCGCCGCGTCTCCTGGCGGCACGGCTGATTGGAAGAGCCGGTGCACGAGCGTGCCGACCATCAGGTCGTCGGCCGACGCGAACGGCTGTGCGGCGCCGAACCTCGTGCCTGCCGCAGCCGCGCTGGCGTAGCTCGTCGCGGCGATGCGCGGCGCGCCACCCGCGATGGCGAGCGGGCCAAAGATGTCACCGCCGGGGAACGCCGTCTCGAGACTGGCCAGGGGGACCGGCGCAGCGCGGCGCGGCTCCGCGGGCTTGACGACGCGCAACACGTGCGTCTCGCCCGATGCCGTGCGCCACGCCACCGTGTCGTGCGCGGCGTTCTGCGACCCACAGAGCGCCCGGAGAGAGCCGGGAAGCACTTCGCCGAGGCTGCCGCGCATCGGGCGCATCTCGCCGTCTTTCAGGACGGTCCCGAGGTACAGCGCGTCGCGCGCGCGCGTCAGCGCGACGTACAAGAGGCGCTTGGTTTCTTCCTCTTCGCGCGCCCGGTGATCCTCGTCCGCCTCGGAGATATAGGAGGCGACCGAAACCGACGGCTCCCCGCCAGGGCCATCGGCCACGACGCGCACCGGCGGCGGCGTGCCCCCCGCCCCTTTCGCGAGATTGACGACGAACACCACCGGGAACTCCAGGCCCTTGGCGGCGTGCACGGTCATCAGGTTCACGGCGGCCACCGCTTCGAGCGTCGCGTTCGACTCGTCGCCGGCCGACAGGCTGTCGAGGTGCTCGGCGATTCGCCGGAGCGTCGCGTAGCCGCGGTTCTGGATGCGGCGGACGAGGGCGCGCATCTTCTTGACGTTCTCGCGCGCCTGCGCGCGGCGAGGGCCGCGCAGCTCGTAGTCGTACGCGGTTTCCGCGAGGATCTGATCGAGCAGTTCGGCCGGCGGAACGCGGTCGGCCAGCCGCAGCCAGCCGGCGACCGAGACGCGTGCCCGCGCGAGGCGGGCCGCATCGTCGGGGCGCAATAAGGGGTCGGGAGTATTTTTGCCGGAATCGAGGGCCGCAAGAACACTCCCGACCCCTTTTATCCGTACCAGCCCCTCGTCCGAGATCCTCACGAACCGCGAGCGCAGAAGCGCCGCCGCGCGCACGTGGGACGTCGGGTCGGCAAGGAACCGCAGCAGCGCGAGGAGATCCTTGATCTCGTCCGCGTCGAAAAACCCGAGCCCCTTGTAGACGTACGCGGGGATGCCGCGCTCCTCCAGCGCCGCTTCGAACTCGCGATGGCTCGCGCGCGAGCGGAAGAGGATCGCGATGTCTCCGGGGCGCGCCGGGCGGCTCACGCCGGTCTCCCGGTCACGCACGGTCGCGCCGCCGAGCAGCGCGGCGATCTCGTCGCCGACCGCCGCCGCACAGCCCTCCGGCGTCTCGGCGAAGACGATCCCCAGCGGCGTCGCGGCGCGCGCATCATCCACGTCGGCGGTCATCGGTGGCGGAAACCGGTCGCTCTCGCCGAACTGGAACGCGTCAGCCCGCCCGGCGTCCTGCTCGATCTCCCCGAACACGCCGTTGACGAACGCCAGCAGCGCCGGGCGCGCGCGGAAACTGAATGCAATCGATCGCCGCGGCGACAGGCCGTCCGGCCTCAGCGCGCCGATGTAGGCACCCGCTTGCTGCAGTACCGTCACCTCGGCATCACGGAAGCGATAGATCGACTGCTTCCGGTCGCCGACCACGAAGATCGATGGCGGCAGCGGCGCGTCGTGCGCGACGCCGCTCCCCTCGCTCCACGCCTGGATCAGCAGCGACACCAGCTCCCACTGCGCGCGGCTCGTGTCCTGGAACTCGTCGACGAGCACGTGGTGGTAGCGCGACTCGAGCCGGTAGCGGCTGCGCGAGAACTCCTCCATCTGCGCGAGGAGGGCCAGCGCGTGCTCCAGCACGTCCGAAAAATCCAGGACCGATCGCTCCTCGAGCGTCCGGCGATACTCGTCGATCGCGATGGCGAACATCTGCCGGACGCCGCGGGCCAGGACCACGTTCAGATCGCGTGAGAACGCGTCGAGCGCGTCCTTCACCCGCGGCGCGGCGGCGGCCACCGCGTCGCGGTGCCGGCGGTAGGCGGCCGGGGAGTCGAACTGCTCCTGCCGGTACGGATGCAGCTGGCCGGCGGTGGTGCGGGGCTCGCCGTCCGCCTTGAGGAAGTGCCGCCGCGCGCGCTCCATCACGCCGCGCACCTGCGCCGGCGGCGCGTCGCAGAGCGACTCGAGCCGCGCGAGGTCGCGCGCGAAAAGGCGGTAGCGCGGGTGGCGCACCGGGCCATCGGCCACGAGCGCCGCGAGGCCGCCGGGCACGCCCTGCAGCGCGTCCTGCAGCCGCGTCACCGACGCGCGGCAGACGCCGCGCACGTGCAGGTCGCGCGGGCCCGACGCGAGGAAGCGATCGAGCGCCTGCCGCGCCACGAGCCGCCGCTGCAGCAGGTGCGCGAGGCCCGCGCGCGCGCGGGTGATGCCGAGCTGCGCGAGCACGAGCGCCAGCTCCTCGTCTTTCGAGGCGCGCAGCAGGCAGATGCGCAGCGCGCGGTCGAGCGCCTCTTCGACGAGCCGCGGCACCTCCGTCTCGTCGGCCATCGAGAAGCCCGGCTCCAGGTTCGCCTCGAGCGGGAACTCGCGCAGCAGCGACAGGCAGAACGCGTCGATCGTGCTGATCTCGATGTCGGACAGGCGATCGCGCAGCCCGTTCCACCGCGCGCGGTCCGCGGCCGACTGCGACGCGGCGCGCTTCAGCTCGCGGACGATCCGGTCGCGCATCTCCGCCGCGGCCTTGCGCGTGAAAGTCATCGCGAGGATGTTGGACGGATCGACGCCGTCGCGCAGCAGGTTCAAATAGCGGCGCACCAGGACCGTCGTCTTTCCCGTGCCCGCCGAGGCTTCCAGCACGACGTTGTGACGCGGATCGACGGCGTACTCGCGCGCGGGCTGGTCCGGCAGCTGCCGCGTGTGAGTCGCCCCGGGCGCCGAGCCGAACAGATCGAGCTGCTCACTCATCGCCCACGTAGTCCTTCCGGCACACCGCCGCATACGCGCAGTAGGTGCAGAGGTACGGGTCGTCCGGCCGCGGCGGGAACTCGCCGCGCTCGATCCCTTCGACCGCATCGAGCAGCCGTGCCTGCCCCGTCGCCAGCGCGGCGTCGATGTCGCCGCGCGCGGCGAGCGCGCGGAACACGTCCGGCTCGCCGAACGCGACGTATCCCGCCTCCGCGACGCGCCACGACCGGCCGCCGTGCCCTTCGAGGTGCTGCGTCGCGCACACGCCGTAGATCGGCAGTTGCAGCGCACGCGACATCCTCGGCGCGCGCCCGAGCTTGTAGTCGATGATGCGGAGCGTGCCGTCGGCCAGCAGATCGATCCGATCCGCCTGCGCGCGGATCCGGATCGCGCGACGGCGCTCCCCCGCCTCGAAGGTGTACTCCCCCTCGAGGCGGTGCTCGAGCAGGCGCTCCACGACCGGCACGTCGCGCTCGATCTCGAAGGCGAACAGGCGCTCGGCAAGCCCCGCCACCGCCGCCGATCCGAGGAGCCGCGCTTCCTCGAGCGCGCGGTCGAGCGCCGAGAGCGACGGCAGCCGCTCTTCGGCGAGCGCGCGGAACTCCGCGAGCGCCTCCTCGGCGATGTCGGCGGTGACCGCGCCACGCCCGGACGCCTGCCAGCGCTTGAAGAACTCCATCAGGAGATCGTGCAGGAACTGGCCGCGCTCGGCCGGGCTCATTCCCGCCTCCGCCTCGCGCTCCTCGTCCAGCTTCAACACGAAAGCCGCGAAGTACTTGAACGGGCACGCGAGGTACTGCTCGAGATGGCTGACAGCAAACGTCCCGGCTGGCTGGGGGCCCGCCGAGCCGCGGAAGCGCGCGGGATCGCCTTCGTCCGGTCCCCTCCGGAGCGCCAGCCATTCGGCCGCGTCCCCTTCGACGATGGGCGCAACCGGATCCGTTGCGAGTGCGTCGTGCACCGAGATCCTCGCGCGAGGCGGAGCGGGGGGACGCTCCACGCGCAACCCGGATGTCTCGAGTTCCTCGGCGAACGTGGAGGGCGCCACGAGCGCGTCGTCTTCGAGACTCGGTGCGGAAACCGAAATGCGCCGGCTGGGCAGGTGCAGCAGATCCGTGAAGCCGGCGCGCGCCGCCGCCAGTTCAGCGGGCTCGGCCGGCCATCCGAGCTGCGTCAGCAGGTGACCGGGATAGAAGATGTTGCGCCCGGAACGCGCGGGCCAGTCGCGCTCGATGAGACCGACAATGCGGAGCTCGTCGTACGTCCCGAAGCGCGCCGCGGCGCTGTCGACCAGGTGAATCCCGCCCTCGCCCGTGCGCGGCGCGAAGGTCTGTCCCTCGATCCAGCGTCGAACGGCGGCGCTCAGCTCCGCCGCGTCGATCGGCTCGTCGTCGTATCGTGCGTGCGCGTCCCGCAGACCCTCCAGCGCGGCGAGCACCGCGGCGCGCGCGCGAAGATGGCGCTCGCGCCAGGAGGCGGACGGCGGTGGCGTGCGGTCGTACCGCCGCAGGAACGCGAGGAGCGCGTCGAGCTGCGCGGACGCGCGCCCGCCCTCGCGCACCGCCTCGAGCTCCTCCGCGACCCTCAGCGCGGCGTCGAGCGCCCCGAGCGCCGGCTCCTTCGCCCGCGGATGCTCGCGGACGCGCGCGAGCTGCGCTCGATCGCCCAGGTACTTGGCCTCGGCCAGCAAGCCATTGAGAGCGGCGACGGCGCCCGCCGACAGCCGGCGGCCGGAGCCGGCGAATGCGAATTGCGGCAGCCGCAGGAGATCGATCAACGAGCCGCGCGTGTAGTCCGACACCATGCAGGCCAACACTGCATCGAGCGCCGCGGCAAACGGCTCGGCCGCGAGCGGGAGCGCATCCGACGCTTCGTACCCGATGCGGGCGGCGGGAAACACGTGCCGCGCGAGATACAGGTACGGCAGCGGCCGCTGGAACACGATCGCAAACCGTCCGGGATCCGTACCGCGCCCTTTCAGCATGCGCGCGGTCTCGACCAGCTCCTCCTCGCGATCGCGCGCGGTGAAATGAAACGGCGCGCCGGGCCCTTCGGGCGCGAGCAGGATCGGAGCCGGGCCGAGGCCGCCGCCCGCCCGCACCTCTTCGATGCCGGGGAGACGCTCCATCAGGCGTTCGTGCAACCCGGCCGCGAGCTCGCCGTCCGTCGCGATGACATCGACCTGTCGGAGGCCCGGGAGTCGCGTCAGCAGGTCGAAGTCCGCCGGCCACAAGCCTCCCGGACCCGACCCGTCGTCGCCGGTGGCCACGACGATGTGCGCGATCGGGCGTGGCGCCTCGCGCTCGAGAAGCATCCGGCGGAGCGCATGCTCGTCGATGCCGTCCGACCTGGCGACCGCGGCTTCGTACGCGCGATAGGTCGCTGCCAGGAACGTCGTCTGCCGCAGCAGACGTTCGGCGCCCCGATCGTCATCAGCGCCCGCGCCGAGCGTCTCGGTGAGGAGCCGATCGAAGGCCTCGACGGTCCGGTGGCGCCGCCGCAGCTCGTCGTAGAAGCGCAGGATCTCGACGATGAGACCCGGGCGCAGCCGGAAGGGAGGCACGATGCCGCCCGCGGCCGTCTGCCGCGCGGCACGGCGCAGCAGCGCTTCACGCTCGAAGTCAGAGAGACGCGAGGGCTCTCCCCCGATGCGCTCGTGGAGGACGGAATACAGCTCCGCGCGCGTGACGATCATCGGCAGCGTCGTTGCGGGCGCACGCTCGGAGAGGCGCACGTCCTCGACCGTGCGGCGCAGCGATGCGCCGGCGGCGTGCGTGGGAACGATGACGCAGCGCGCGCGCAGATCGTCGAGCGTGTCGGTGGCGAACGCGGCCTCGACGATCGCCTGCTGCATGGCGCGCAGGCCGGCGGCGCGGACCAGGCGCGTCCGCCGCGGGGTGACTACGGGAGTGACGGGGGTCTCAGCCAACGGGTCAGGTCTTTCTGGGCACGATCGAACAGCATCTGCGCGCCGGCCGCCGCCGACGAGGCGCTCCACGCGGTCTGCTCGTCACCGGTCGAGATCGCGTCGAGCCGCTGGCGGCAGGCGGACGCCGCGAGCTGAACGGCGCTGACAAACAGGGCGTGGACCGGCGTCAGGTCGGCAGGGGGGGTCACGCGCGACATCAGCAGCGCGGCCTCGCTCGTCCGCAGTTCCGCACGCAGCAGTGCGGCACGCGAAGGGCCGGCCAGCTCCTTGATGTCATCGACCACGTGGCGCAGGCCGGCGACGACGCGCAGCCCCTCGGCCATCTCGCGCCTGTAGGAGCGGTATTCGGGCAGCCGCAGCGCCCAGCGATCCCGCGCAAGGCGCAGGCGCCGCGCGGCATCCAGGCGCGCGTCGAGCGTGGCGAGCAGCGCGCTGACCTCCGCCGGCCTGCGGCGGCCGAGCCGATCGTCCTGCGAGAGCACCTGGGCGATCACGCCCTGGACGCCGCGGACATCGGCCGCGCGGGCCCGCGACTGCGCGCGCGCGAGGGCTGACTGCGCCAGCCCGCCGTACGAGCGATCGATCGTGCCCTCGGCGTCGATCTCGCGGCGGGCGCGCGCCGCGAGCGCCACAGCCCAATCCTCTCCGGCGCCGGCCAGCGCGCGTTCGACGGCGGCGAGCACCGTCCGTCGCTCGCCGGCGTCGCCGGCGAGCGCGGCGGCGGCCATCGCCTGCTCCGCGGACTCGCGCAACGACGGGGGCGGCAGCAGCGGAACGGCGGGGGGCGGCAGCACCATCGCGACCAGCTGCAGGTCGAAGCCGCCCCGGGCGCCGGCAGACGCGCGCAGTTCCGCCGCCACTTCATCGAGCATCGTGGAGAGTTCCGACACATCGCGCGAGCGGTACCCGTAACTGTCGCGGGACCATTCGCCGAGCCGGCGCCGCGCGGCGTCGGCGATGCGCAGCCGCAGCCCGGCGTCTTCGGTCGTCGCGATTTCGTTCAGCGCGGAGGCGACCTCCGCGTTGAGCGCCGCGTAGTCCTGCTCGCCGCGCGTGCCGGCATAGTACGCCGCGCGCGCGGCGTCGGCGTACTGCTCGGTCGCGGCCCAGTCCACGCTGGCCGCCGGAATGCTCACGAGCTGCAGCGCGGGCGCGGTGTGGCTGCCGCCCAGCGGCATCGAGAACACCACGCGGTCCGCCACGCGCGCGAACTCGCCGTAGCTCGCGAGCGAGGACCCGTTGGTCAGGAAAACGCGGTAGTAAACGGCAGGAGGTTCCGCTGCCGCGCTGCCAGCCGTGGCCAGCGCCGCGAACAAGACGATGAGCGCCCGAACCACAGTCACGCTAGTTTACCAACGCGCGCGCGGCGCCGCGCGCCGCAAGGCGAAAATCACCCGATCCGGGTCCTGTGGAAAACATGTGGACGCATCGCGGATTTGATGTGGACAAAGCGACAGCCGATCTTTTTTTGCCGTGCCCGCCACGGCACCCGGGCCGGATGCACTGTGTGGAGGCGCTTTCGGTTGCCCTTTCGCTTGATCGGCCGCCGCGAATAGCTAGAATGACGCGTCTCCTTTCTTTCCGGCGTCTAACGTGAGCGTTCATACCTTCGAAGAGACAATCAACGGGCGCGAGTTCCTCATCGAGGTATCCGCGGTCGGCAGCAACCGATGGCGCGCGCACCTCGTGCGCGTCCCCGGCGGCTCGACGGCCCTGATGCCGTTCTACGGTGCGACGCCGCAGGAAGCGGCGCAACAACTCAGCAGCTGGCTGGCCCGGGCACACGGCGCTCCCAGCCAGTCGCCGCGGGCGCCGCTCGATGCGTCCGGCAGCCATTCCGTAGCTTAGGCCCTGCATGCGATTCACACGGCATTCGCCTCTCGTTCTCGCGTTCCTCGTGTGCTGGAGCGCGGCCGCGGCCGCCGAGCCGCCCCGCGTGAAGCTGTTCGCGACCGGCGGCACGATCTCCAACCGTGCCGGCGGCCGCCTGACGCACGAGGAACTGGTCAAGAGCATGCCGGATGTCGGGCACTACGCGCGCGTCGAGTCCGAGCAGTTCTCGAACCTCCCGAGCAGCGGCCTCACGCTCGACCAGTGGGTGCTCCTCGCCCGGCGCATCCAGGACGCGTTCGCGGACACGGATCTGGCGGGTGCGGTGGTGACCAGCGGCACCGACACGCTGGAGGAGCTCGCCTATTTCCTCAACCTCACCGTTAAAGACGAACGCCCCGTCGTGGTGGTCGGTTCGATGCGGAACCCGAGCACGCTGGGGTACGAAGGGGCCGCCAACCTGCTCGAAGGGGTCCGGGTCGCGGCGGACCCTGCCTCGAGACGCAAAGGGGTGCTCGTCGTGCTGAACGACGAGATCAACGCCGCGCGCGAAGTCACCAAGACCGACGCGCTGCGGCTGCAGACGTTTCAGAGCCGCCCCTACGGCGTGCTCGGCGTCGTTGACGCCGATCGGATCGTCTACTACCGCGAGCCGGTCAAGCGGCGAACCTTCGACACGGAGTTCGATCTCGCGAAGATCGCGGCGCTGCCCCGCGTGGACGTCCTGCTCGTGTATCAGGGAGCGCCCGGCGATTTGATCCGCGCGGCGGTCGATGCCGGCGCCAGAGGCATCGTGATGGCCACGGCCGGCGCCGGTGCGACCAGCGGCACGCAGAACGAGGGCATCCAGTACGCGGTCGGCAAACGCGTGCCCGTGGTCGTCACGACCCGCGCCGGAAGCGGGCGCATCGCGCCGTTCCGGCGCCCGCCGGCCGCGGCGCCCGGCACCGGGCAGCCGCCGTCGCCGTCGTATCGCATCGCGGGCGAGGACCTCATGCCGCTCAAGGCGCGGGTCCTGCTGATGCTGGCGTTGACCAGGACGGACGACGCCGCCGAAATCCAGCGGATCTTCAACGAGTACTGAGGCTCGCCCGCGCCTTCTGCGGGTGGAACGACGAATGCTTGACTAGTCAACTATTGATATCGTCGCCGGCGGCTCGCCGCGGTGCTCGAGCCGCACGGCGTCACCCTGCAGCAATACAACGTGCTGCGAATCCTGCGGGGCGCCGGCGACGCGGGGCTCCCCACCCTGGCGGTGGCGGAGCGCATGATTGAGCAGACGCCCGGCGTCACCCGGCTCCTCGATCGACTGGAACGCAAGGGACATATCCGCCGCGAGCGCTGCCGCCGCGACCGCCGCCAGCATCTCTGCTGGCTGACAAAGGAGGGCGCGCGGGTGCTCGAGCGCCTCGAGGATCCGATGATCGCCGCGCAGGAGGAGGCGCTGGGCGCGCTCGGCGAGTCGGACCGGCGGCGCCTCGTGAAACTGCTGGACCATGTGAGAAATCCCGACGAGTAGGCGCGCGGCCGCGCGGTGCGATGCCGGCGTCACAACATGATTAGTCAACTATTAACCGCCTAACACATTCGAGATGACGGAGAGATGACCATGACCACGACCGCTACCCCGCAGACCGCTTCGACCGCGTACGCCATCGACCGCACGCACAGCGAGGTGCTCTTCCGAGTCCGGCACCTGCTCTCGCGCGTGAGCGGCCAGTTCCGCGACTTCAGCGGGTCGATCACCTTCGACCCCGCGCGACCCGAGAACGCGCGCGTGGCGGTCGGCATCAAAGCCGCCTCCATCGATACGGCGGTCGCTGACCGCGACGGGCACCTCAAGTCCGCGGACTTTTTCGACGTCGAGAACCACCCGGAGATCACCTTCGTGAGCGATCGCGTGGTGTCGAAGGGGGCCGACAACTTCGCGGTCGGCGGCACGCTCACCATCCGCGGCGTCGCCCGGCAGATCGAATTGCCGGTTACCTATCTTGGCGTCGCGCGCGATCCGTGGGGCAACGACAAGCTGGGCTTCGAGGCGTCGATCCGGCTGAACCGGAAGGAATTCGGCCTGACCTGGAACGCCGCGCTCGAGACCGGCGGCTTCCTCGTCGGCGACGATGTGGATGTGACGCTGAACGTGCAGGCGGCCCGCGCGAACTAGGCGCACGTGCGCCGGCCGCCGGGAACCCCGGCGGCCGGCGCGCGCACAGGCATCATCCTTGCTGTCCAATGCTCGCTGCAGCTGGGGATTATGATGCCGTCTCACCGCACTCATCGCGCCGATCCCGCCGCGCCGTCCCGCCGAACGTTCGTGAAAGGACTCGCCGCGAGCGGGGCGGTCGCGGGCCTCGGCCTCTGGCGCACGCCGCGGGTGTGGGCGCAGGCGCCGGCGCGGCAGCCGACCATCGAACTTTCAGGTACCAACTTCGACCTTCGTATCGGCGAGACGCCGGTCAACATCACCGGCCGGCCCCGCACCGCCTACACGGTCAACGGGTCGCTCCCGGCACCGACGCTCCGGTGGCGTGAAGGCGAAACCGTAACGCTGCGCGTCGCGAATACCCTTTCAGAGGACGAAGCCTCGATTCATTGGCACGGCATCCTGCTGCCCGCCAACATGGATGGCGTTCCCGGCTTGAGTTTCGGCGGGATCCGGCCTGGTGAGTCGTACGAGTACCGGTTCACGGTTCGGCAGAACGGCACGTACTGGTATCACAGCCATTCCGGGTTCGACGAGCAGCTCGGCGTCTACGGCGCAATCATCATCGAGCCGCGGCAACCCTCTCCCGTCCAGCACGACCGCGAGCACGTCGTCTTGCTTTCGGATTGGACGGACGAGGATCCGCGCGCGGTCTTCGCCAAGTTGAAGAAGCAGTCCGACTACTTCAACTTCAACAAGCGGACGATGGTCGATCTCTTCCGCGATGTGCGGGAGCGGGGGCTCTCCGCGACGCTGGCAGACCGCAGGATGTGGGGCCGGATGCGGATGAATCCAACCGACCTCTCGGACCTCAGCGCCTACACGTACACGTACTTGATGAACGGCCTCGCGCCAAACGAAAACTGGACGGGGCTGTTCGAGCCGGGCGAGCGGGTCCGGCTGCGCTTCATCAACGGGTCGGCGCAATCGTACTTCGACGTCCGCATCCCGGGGCTGAAGATGACGGTCGTGGCCGCCGACGGGCAGTACGTGCACCCCGTGGAGGTCGACGAGTTCCGCATCGCGACTGCCGAGGTCTACGACGTGATCGTCGAACCATCGGGCTCGGAGGCCTTCACGATCTTCGCCCAATCGGCCGATCGGACTGGCTACGCCGCGGGGACGCTTGCGGTCCGTCGCGGGCTGCGCGCGGAGGTGCCTCGCCTGGACGAACCGCAACTGCTGACGATGGCGGACATGGGGCATGGAGAGATGGCGGGACACAACACGCCGGGACACGACGTGCCGATGCAGGCGCACCCTGAAAGCGAGAACGGGAATCCGCTTGTGGATATGCAGGCCACCATGCCAATGCCGCGGTTGGACGATCCGGGCGTCGGGCTGCGCGGGAACGGGCGGCGCGTGCTCACCTACGCGGATCTTCGCAGCATCTTCGAGGACCCGGACGGCCGGGAGCCGAGCCGCACGATCGAGTTGCACCTCACCGGGCACATGGAGAAGTTCGCGTGGTCGATTGACGGGATCAAGTTCTCTGACGCGCAACCCGTTCGACTCAAATACGGCGAGCGCCTGCGCGTCGTCCTCGTCAACGACACGATGATGTCGCACCCGATGCACCTGCACGGCATGTGGAGCGACCTCGAGAACGAGGCCGGTGAGTTCATCGTGCGGAAGCACACGGTGGACATCCAGCCGGGGACGAAGCGCAGCGTTCGCGTGCGGGCGGACGCGCTCGGCCGCTGGGCATTTCACTGCCACCTGCTCTATCACATGGAGTCCGGCATGTTCCGGGAAGTGAGGGTGGAGGAATGATCCGGGCGCGGCACTTCCCTGTCCTCGTCTTCACCGCGTGGCTCCTGATGGTGCCTGCCGGGGCTGCCCAGACGCCGCCGCACACCGGGCACCCTCCACCCCCGCCCGCGCAGCAGCCGCAGCCAAAGCCGCCAGACGACCATTCGGCTCACGCGAAGCCGGCCGACGCGCCGAAGCAGGGCCCGAAAGATCCGATCCCGCCGATCACCGATGCAGACCGTGCCGCCGCGTTCCCGCCGGCGCTCGGCGGACACGCCGTCCACGATCGGACGCTCACGGCCTTCGTGCTGTTCGAACAGCTCGAGTGGCAGGGTGGAGGATCGGGTGGCGGCAACCTCGAGAACACGTCGTGGATCGGCGGCGACGTCGACCGCCTCTGGATCCGCGCCGAAGGTGAAAGCGAGGACGGACGCGTCACGAACGCGTTCGTGCATGCGCTGTGGGGGCGGAGCGTCTCGCGGTGGTGGGACTTCGTCGCCGGCGTGCGCCAGGATTTCCGGCCGGGCGATCCGCAGACGTGGGCGGCGGCGGGCGTGCAGGGGCTGGCGCCGTACTGGTTCGAGATCGAAGCGACCGGTTATGTCGGCGCCGGTGGCCGCACGCACGCGCGATTCGAGGCGGAGTACGACCTCCTGCTCACGAACCGGCTCATTCTTCAACCGCTCGTCGAACTGGAGGTGTACGGAAAGGACGATCCGGAGCGTGCCATCGGCGCAGGCTTCAGCTCCATTGAAGCCGGCGTGCGGCTCCGCTACGAGATCCGTCGCGAGCTGGCACCGTACGTCGGCGTGGTGTGGGACCGGAAGCTCTTTGGAACAGCGGACTTCGCCCGCGAAAAGGGCCGAGACGTCGGCGGCGCGAAGCTCGCGCTCGGCGTGCGTACCTGGTTCTGAGGCAACCGACGGCCCCCCACAAACCCGCGAATCAGCCTCTCGCGCCGCCGGGCGGACGTGGTCGGGCATTTTGAGCTTGACCGACCAAATTGGTCCGAGATATCCTGCACAAAATGAGAACGAGTCTCAAGTTTATGAAGTTGCTCTCATAGAACGCATCGACACTCGTTCCACAACAAAAAAACCCGCCGCGTGCGCCACACACGGCGGGTAAGTCGAACCGCTCGGTCCTGGAGAGAACCGTTCACGCGCTGCGCGCATGAGAGCGTCCGACGCCGGTAGTGTACGGCCACGCTTCGTCGCGCGCAAGCAGGAGGGTGCGTTATGAAGCGAGCCGTCTGTTCTTCGCCCGGGCATGAATGCAAGCCCGGCCACTCCCTGGCATTTCGCTGCAATTTTCCATTTCCCTCAATCGCAACCGCATGGGTCGCTTCGGTGATGTTGGCCCTGTTGTCGACCTCCCCGAGCGCGTCAGCCGGGTCGGACGTTTCCGCGGCTCCAACCCATGTCGTCGTCGGTACGGTTGTCGACGACCAGGATCGACCGATTCCCGGCGCTGAAGTTGTAATTGAAGTCGCCGGAACCCACGGCCGAACGCAACGAACGAATCCCGATGGCACGTTCAGATTCGAAGGGTTGCCGTCCGGCAACGCGACGGTGCGGGTCGCAGCGCGGGGCTTTGCCCCGATCTCGCGATCGATCAGCACGGCCGAACAACGCACGGTTCGCCTGCGGCTGGCCATCGCACCTGTCACGGCGACCGTGACCGTTCTCGCTGGCGGGGAGGAGGATCTGGCCCGCCGCGTGGATCGGAGTTACGACACGACCAAGTCGGTGACGTCAGTTGATGGGCACGTACTCACGAGTCTGAACCCGGTCGCGAACTACGCCGCCTTGCGCCTGCTGCCCGGCGTGATGAATGCTGGCGCAGGAGGCCGCGACAGGTTCAGCGTTCCCACGCATATCCGCGGCGGTCACGCTTGGGGCACTGTCGAAACCGTCGATCAGTATCCGTCTATTGACATCACCCCCGTATCGGCGGAAGACGGCGGCTACACCGCCGGATTCTCCTCCATCATTCCATCCATCGCGATTCGATCGCTCAGTATCGCCACGGGCGGCCTCGGCGTCTCATACGGCCAGGCGTCAGGCGGCGTGATCCGCAACTACTTGAAGCGCGGGTCCGGTGCGAACCCCGCAAGTTCTTTTCGCGTGGAAATGCTCAGCCTCGGCGAAGGCATCTTCATGGGCGATACCGGTGGCGGAAAGGGGCCTGTCGATTACTACGTCGCCGGGCAAAGCTCGCTGGCGGATTACGGAAGCGCGTACAGCACGTTTCCACGACCGATCGAAGGCCTGCGGCTGGCGTCGGGTCTCATGAAACTCGGCGTGCAGACATCCACCCGCGGACGCTGGGAGACAATGTACATCGGCGGTGGCGAGCGTCACGACTACTTCCAGGAAAGCACGCAGGCTGGCCGGCTGATCCGCCAGGACTACCACACGGACAAGACCAACTACTTCCTGGCATCCCGCTACGACTGGCGCAAGTCCGAGAACTTCGGTGCTGGTGTCGGCATCACGGGAAACTGGTTTCACGAGAACCGCGTTGAAGACGCCGCTGGCGGCGTGGCGACCGGCGTCTCCCGCCGCAATCGGCCCCAGCGTGCCGCCCGGCTGTTCGCCAACATTCAGTGGCGCGTCCCGCTCGCGGGCGGGGTGACCTACAGCGGTTCCAGCGGCGCCGACCTGACGTGGGATCGGTTCGAGGACATCACGACACAGCCGGTCGCCTTTTCGTTCCGCGAGCAGGCCGTCTACTGGCGCAACTCGTTCGAGATCGGCGCGGTCACGCTGAACGGCGGCGTTCGCGTGGCCAACATCGACAACGGACTCCGCAACAAACCGCGCGCCGCTTACGATGCGGGAGCCGCGTGGGTCATCCCGGGTGCACGCACGCGCCTCTTCGGCTCGTGGTCCACGGGTTACAAGTTGAACAAGGCGTTTTACCTGTGGTGGGGAAACGGGCAGTTCATTCGCCGGGATCCTGCGGTTGGACTCCGCCCGTCGACCACCGACACGGTTGAAATCGGCGCTGAACAGCCGGTCTCGATCGGCTCGCATGGTTCGGGCACCGTCCGCGTCGCGGTATTCAAGAGTCGTGAGTCCGACCTGTTCAACTTCGGCAACACCGGCATGGGGATCCCGTTCTACGACGCAGCGCGGACGCGCGGGGTCGAGATGTGGACCGAGTGGCGTGTCTGGAGGCTTCGCCCGTTCGCGTCCCTCACGTGGCTGCGCAGCTACCGCGACGACAGCACGAATCCGAGCGCCTCGAACGTCGATCTCCGTTTCGCGCCGCTGCCGAACTACGTGGCCGGCTTTGGCACTCACATCGATCTCCACAGGCGGCTCGCGGCCAGTGTCTACGGGATCTACGACGATGGCGGCCTGTCGGAACAGCGGCTCAACGACGATGTCGTGGTCACGCGGTTTGGCGGCTTCGGCAAGTTAAACGCGGCGATCGCCTGGAGTGCCTCCTCGCGCTGGGGTCTGTTCACACGGGTCGAAAACCTGTTGAACCAGCGCGATCTCGGGTTCGATCGCACAATCATCAGTCCGGACGGGAGCGCCCGGCGCGTGGCCGGCACACAGCGCGATCCGGGGGTTGTCGTCTCCGCCGGTCTCAACATCCAGTTCTGAGACGCATGACGGTCTGGGAGCAGATACTTGACAGGCCGCGCCAGTGGCGCGGCCGCCACTGGTTCTTCCAGCTGCACCTCTGGGCGGGCGTTCTGACGGCGTTGTACCTCGTCGTGGCCAGCGTCACCGGCAGCCTGCTCATGCTGCACGATCTGTTGGAGCCGCCTGTGCCGCACGCCGATGTCGCGCGCGGAGAGCTGCCCGTCGGGCCCGACGAGGCCCTGCGTGCACTCCGCGCCGCGCTTCCGGGCTTTCGCGCGGCCTCGGTGGTGGTCCCGGAGCGGCCCGGCGGGCCGTACGGCGGTTTCCTCCTGAACCGTGGTCAATGGGCATTCGCGGAGGTGCATCCGGTCACGGGCGAGATCAGCCGGGTCATCACGCGGCGAAACAGCGGGTGGCGGTTTCTCGAGGATCTTCATAATAACCTGTTGTCCGGCCGCACGGGCCGCGTCGTGAACGGGATCGGGGGCCTTAGCGTCACGCTGCTGTGCGTCACCGGAATCGTCATCTGGTGGCGCGGCCGCGGTCTCTGGGGCAGAGGGTTGCGGATCGACTGGAGCGCCCCGTGGCCGCGGCGATGGTGGGATCTGCACGGCGCGACGGGCATCTGGCTGCTGCCGCTCACGCTGCTCATCACCATCACGGGCGTGTATCACACCTGGCCGCTGTGGTTCCGGACGCCGATCGCGGCGGTGTTGCCGGTGAGCCCGCCCGAGCCGCAGCAGCATCTTGCGGACGCCGCCGGTCGACCGCCGGCGCGGATCGAGACGCTGCTCGCGGCAGCCCGTGCCGCGGTGCCGCACAAACGTGTCCACACGCTCCAGCTGCCGGCGGGTTCCACGCAGCCGGTGCGGGCGCTCATGCTCGGCGAGGGTGAGCGCATCCAGGCGTTTGCAGATGTGGTATTTCTCCATCCGGCCACGGGGGAGGTGGTGCGCATAGACCGATACGCCGGTCGTCCTGTAGGGGACCGCGCGATCCGATGGTTAGGCATCCTCCACGGCGGGCGCTTCGCGGGCGCCCTGAGCGGGGTGCTGTGGTTCATCGTCGGCTTCGCGATGGCGGTGCTCGCCGCGTCCGGCGTTGTGGTCTGGTGGAACCGGACGATTCGGAAGCGGTTATGGAGGCTGGCGCCGCCTTGGCCGTTCGCCCCCCGGACCAGGTGCGGCAGCCCGCCGCGTCGGACGTAAGCGCTTACCGCGCGCGTAAGCCCGGGCAGCGTGGCGCGCCCGAATGGCGGCGCATTATCGGCGGCCGCGTCGTGGCACGCCCGTTGCCGCCCCGCCTCCGGCTGCATGAGCCGAAGGAGGGGCGAAATGATGGAACGACGAACGTTCGTGACGTCGGTGCTCGCGACCGGACTGGTAACACCGCTCGCCGCCGCCCGGGGGCACGACCACTCTCCCCTGGAGGGACCGCTGGCCAACGCCACGGTCAGCTTCGGGTCCTGGCGCACGGATCCGCCGCTCGACAGGTTTCCCAACCTGAACGACAGGACGCGCAACGGGCACCAGCTGACTCCACACGAGACGACGATCAAGGTTGGGGGGACCGTGAACTTCGTCATTGGCGGGTTCCACCACGTGCTGGTGTACTCCGCGGGGACGCAGCCGTCCGACATCAACACCAGCCTGGTCAGACCGGTCACCGCCCCTCCGGGACCGCCACTGATTGACGATCCGAACAACCGCATCTACCGGGGGCTCGATCCGAGCCTGCAGCCGCAGGACCGGGTGGAAGTGGTGCAGTTCCACAATCCGGGGACGCACCTCGTCATTTGCGGGGTGCTCCCGCACTTCGTCAACGACGGGATGTTCGGGTTCGTGAGGGTGCTGCCTTAGAACGCGAGGGCTCGCCGTCGGTGGTGTCCGTCACCTGGATATCACCGACGCCTGCGCCTTGAGCACCTCGCTCCACATCGTGATTGGCAGATGCTCTGACGCGACGCGTTCCGGCCGGATGCCGTCCCGTTCCGCCGCGTCCATCACTTCCCTGGCGTACCGGGAGGGCGATTCCAGCGTCTGGATGAAGTCGGAGGCCCACAGGAACTCGGCGGCGACCATCTGCAGACAGAAAAGGATGCTGAACACGGGCAATCGAGTCACGCTCCGGATTGACTGCTTGTACGGTCCCGGCTGCCGAGCGGTCCCCAAGCCGCACGGACGTAAACCCTCTCACCGGGCGGCGCCGAGCAGGATCTGCGCACGGTTCCCGTTGACCAGCACCACCGATCCGTCCACGAGTTGTTGACCCGTGATGTCGTCGGCGGCAAACCGGCCGACCAGGTCGCGTGGAGCGTACCACGCGATGGAGTCGCCGTCGCGCGTGGCGACCGCACCGGCTGATTGGCGGTGCGGGAGGCGCACGGTCAGACGAATCCCCTCGAAGCCCGGCACTCCGCCGGTAACTCGCCACACCTCCCTGGCCGCGCCGAGCAGGTCGTCGTTGAAGAGAGGGGCGGCCCGTGCCGGAGCGTTCGGCTGCAGCGCTGTCAGGATGGGGGCGGCGCTTCCAAGATCCAGCGAGAGGTACCGCCGGTCCCTGTAGACGGCGGCGGAAAACGCCACGCGGGTCCCCCGCGCGTGGGCGAGGCGCACGAGCGCGAGTCGTGTGTCGTGGGACAGCGCCAGCGTCTCGCGATCGAACCAGCGGCCGGCGAGGAGCGCATAGAGATGATCGAGCGCGGCGCGCGCCGCCGGGCCGGAGGGCGGTCCTTCCACGACCACTTCGCGCAAGGCCCGCGTGGCATCGAGGCCATCGGCGAATTCGAGTCGCACGATCTCACGCTCGCTCCGCAGATCCACCTGCGTAATACCGCCGCGCGTGCGCGAGCGCCGCACCTCGAGTGGTAGCATCGACGGCCAGCCGGCGCTCCGCCAGTCGTCCGAGTCGCCGATGCGGAGGGCGCCGGGCGCGCCGGCGATCTCGACGACCAGCACCGAACGGGAGTCGAACCACAGTGGTGATCGCGCGGTCAACAGCGGGGCCGGGATCAGCAGGGTGACTTGCTGCCCGGCGTCGAATGGCCGCGCTTCCTCCTGCGCGGCCGCCGGTCCGGCGGCGCCCAGCACGACGAACGCGAGTGCGGACGCGATCGATCGCATCAGAACGTCATCCCGGCGGCGACCGTGAACATCCCGATCGTGTCGCGATCGCCGTCCGCCATCAGGATCAGCGCGCGAACGTCCGGGCGGACATAGAACCGCTCCGACACGCCGAACCGCACGCCCCCGCCGACGCTCAGGGCCGGGTCGGTGAACGAGCGCATGCCCCAGCGACCGTCGGCGCCGATCTGCATCGGGCCGAGCCGCTGCTGGTAGAACATCGGCATGCTCGACAGGTCCACGGTCGGACCGTTCGTCCACGCGCCGGTCCAGTAGTTTGGCCCCGCGTAGGGCCCCTGCATCATGCCGCCGTGAGGACTCCCCTGGAACGGGACCATCGTCGCGCCGGGCCCGAATGCGCCCGCCATGCGGCCCAGGAATTCCGCGCTGTCCATGTCGAAACTCGTGCGAACCACGGCCGCCCCGAGCGAGACGAACGGCATGGCCTTCGGTTCGCCGCGCAGGAGGTTCAGGAGCACGCTTCCGCCGAGCGTCACGCCGTCGCTGCCGCGTCGGGCCGCCAGCCGGCTGCCCGTGACCTCCACGGCCACGCGCTCGCTCAAGTCCAGCACCAGCGCGCCGCCAAGCGTCGCGCCGCTGCCAGGAGAGGTCGACGTCAGACCCGCGCCCAGGGCGACCGACCACGGACGGTCAACGGACGCAGCGCGGACCGGTTGATTGGTCTGCGCACCCAGCGCTGCTGGAGCGACGAGCACGGCCACCAATGTGGGGATGATGAGAGCAATTCTTCGCATAGAGACTCCTTCTTCCTTCCGCCCACCGGTCCTCGGGTGTGGTCAACGGGAACGACGCTGTTCTGTGCCGTGGCGTGGCGTGGGCCGGCTGACTGGCCGAGTGGCGGAATCGAGTCGCCGCTTCCCAGGAAGGCGGTTCAGGACAGCGGCGTTATTAATCTTAGCTCAGACCGGAGATCCCGACCTCGACCTGGCGCCAACGGCGTCGAACCGTGCGCGTTCGGCGGTTGCCGGAAAGGTGCCGATTCGATAAAATGAGAGATTCTCTCACGCACCCGCACGTGGGCCTGTAGCGCAGTTGGGAGCGCGCCTGAATGGCATTCAGGAGGTCACGGGTTCGACTCCCGTCAGGTCCACCAAATCTTCACGGTCATCGCAGCCGAGCGCGCCTCCATCAGCCGCATGACCCTTCTCCGGCTCGAAAAGGGCGAGCCGGGCGTGGCAGTGGGGATTTGCGCGACAGTGCTGTTCGTCCTGGGACTCGCCGACCGCCTCGCCGACATCGCAGATCCGAAGAACGATCCCATCGAGCTGCAGCTTGAAGAGGAGCACCTGCCCAAGCGTATCCGCACGCCCCGCAGACCGAAGCCGACGGCGGGTGCGTGATGGACAAGGAAGTTCTTGTCTACGAAGGACAAAAAGGCTGGCGGCTCTCGCCGGCCTATGATCTGAACCCCGTGCCCGCTGACATCAACCCCAGAGTCCTTATCACGGCGATCACCGAAGACGACACGACGGCATCGCTCGCGCTTGCCTTCGAGGTGGCGGGGTACTTTGAAGTTTCGGACGCGAGGGCGCGGGAGATCGCCTCCGATGTCGCCGGCGCCATGTCAACGTGGCGGACCGAGGCGGCAAGCCAAGGCATCGCCCGTCAGGAGATCGATCGCATGGCCTCCGCCTTCGAGCATCAGGACCTCGAACTGGCGCGCAGCCGCTGACCGCAGGCCGAGAGGACACCAATGTCTACGCGATGTGACGGCGACCCGGTAGATCGCGGCCCGAGTCCAGCCAGTTCCCCGAAAACCGGCACTGCGGCCGCGGCTCAGCGCTGGCACACATTCTGCAGTGTGGCCGAGGTCCAACCTCGGCGGGAGGGGTTTCTCGATTTTCCATTTCGGCTCCGATGCGCGGAGCAGGTAGGGCCATGCGCGATGCTGTGGCGGCATGTTGCGTCGCCGTCTGTCTGACGTTTCCCCGTGTGAGCGTGGCGCAAACGCGTCTCGCACCGCCGACTGTTTCGACAAGGCCGTCGACGCCATCGGCGCCCCCGAGCGGCGGCGTCACGCCTCCCCTGCCGGCCATCTTTGACCCAACCGGGCCCGCTCGGCCAGACGCCGGTTTCTGGGCGCCATTCAAAGAGATCCCCGACGATTTTGCCCGGTTCTTTTCGCGAGATGCGCTCGAGATCGTGGCTATCGGCGGGGCCGGGGCGCTCGCGGCACATCAGTGGGATGGAGAGGTCGTCGAAGAATCGCAGCAGCATTTGCGCCCGAGCGTCTTCGAAACTGGCAACATCGGTGGCGGCTTCCTCATACAGACAGGCGCCAGCTTCGGGCTGTACTCCGTCGCCAGGCTGGCCGGGTCGGACGACTTCGCCGCGCTTGGCGCAGATCTGACGCGTGCGCACATCCTCACGCAGGGGATCGTCCACGCGGCCAAGTTCGCGTCGCGTCGCGCGCGACCCGACGGCAGCGACCGATACTCGCTCCCATCAGGCCACACCGCGAGCGCCTTTGCGACCGGGACGGTTCTCCAGCGGCACTTCGGCTGGAAGGCCGGTATTCCCGCGTATGGCTTTGGCGCCTACGTCGCGGCGTCCCGGATGTCAGCCAACAAGCATCATCTGAGCGACGTGCTGCTTGGCGCCGCGATTGGCGTAGCGGCGGGCCGGACAGTGACGCTCGGGCCCGGCAAGGCTCAATTCAACGTGGGCGTGGCGCCCACTCACGGCGGAGCCGCGATCACCTTCACGAAGCATTGATTCACCGCCCCAGCAGCTGATCGAGCTGGTTCAGGCGTTCGTTGCTGCCAAGCAGCGCCAGCGTGTCGCCGGGGCGTATCTCCTCGTCGGCGGCAGGCGCGATGTTCGTGACGATCACGCGCGAGTCGGGCGACCGCCGCTTGATGGCAATGAGCGTGAGCCCCAGCCGCGGGCGCAGCTCGAGCTGCTTCAGCGTGCGCCCGACGAAGGCATCGGGCGCCGGCACCTCGACGATGCTGAAATCCCTGGAAAGCTCGATGTAGTCGAGGACGTTCGGCATGACGAGGCTGTGGGCGACGCGGACCGCCATCTCGCGTTCCGGGAAGATCACCCGCGAGACACCGAGCTTCTCGAGGATGCGCCCGTGCAGCGGCGTCACCGCCTTGGCGACAATCGTCCGGATGCCAAGCTCGCGAAGCTGCATCACGACGAGCAGGCTCGACTCGATGTTTTCGCCTATCGACACGACGGCCACGTCGACGTCCCGAACCCCCGCAGCCCGAAGCGTCCTCTCATCCGTGGCGTCGATCTGCAGCGCCTGCGTGATCACGTCCGCCAGCTGCTGCACGCGCGATTCGTCGGCGTCGACGCCGATGACATCGTGGCCAAGTTCGGTCAGCGTCGTGGCCATCGCGGACCCGAAGCGCCCCAGGCCAATGACTCCAAACTGCTTCCGCTTCAACTTCATCCTCCTCGAGTCACCCGATGAGGAACTTGCCCTCGGGGTGCCGGACGCGCGCCGGCTGGCGGCTCCGAGCGATGGCCACAGCGAGCGTCAATGGTCCTATCCGGCCCATGAACATGATGCCCATGATCAGGATCTTTCCAACGGCGGAGAAATGACCTGCGAGGCTCACCGGTGCGTCCGCCTCGCCCATGGAGAGGCCCACCGTCCCGAACGCACTCGTGGCCTCGAACAGCGTCGGCAGCAGCTCGCGTGACTCGATGGCCAGCAACAGCCCGGCCACCACGTTGAGCGCGAGAAAGCCGATCAGGCAAATCGAGAACGCGCGGGCGATGAGCGCCGGCGGGATCCGCCGCCGCAGCAGCGTCGGCTCGCTCCTGCCGCGAATCATCCCCCAGATCACGGCCGCCATGATGCTGACGGTGCTGACCTTGACCCCGCCGGCCGTGCCCCCGGGCGCCGCGCCGATGAACATCAGGAGGATGACCAGAAACAGGCTCGCCGGCATCATCGCACCGATGTCGATCGTGTTGAAGCCCGCGGTCCGCGGCGTGACCGCCTGGAAGTACGCCGCAAGAATCGCCTCGCCGGAGCCCAGCGGCTGAAGCGTGCGGGGATTATCGCGTTCGATCACCCAGATGAGGGCCGTCGTGATGACGATCAACGCCGCCGTCATGGTCACGACCAGCCGCGTGTGTGTCGAGAAGCGCCGATACTGCCGGACCCGGCCTATCTCCGTGATGACGACGAACCCGAGCCCTCCAGAGATCACGAGCGTCGTCACGACGAGATTCACGATCCAGTCGCCGCGGAATCGCATCAAGCTGTCTGGGAACAGCGAGAATCCCGCGTTGTTGAACGCCGAGACCGAGTGGAACAGCCCGTAGTAGGCGGCCCGGGCAAAACCGAACTCGGGCGTCCACCGGGCGGCCAGCGCGATCGCACCGGCAAGTTCGAACGCGACGGTAAGCTTGAGCACCGTCAGCACGAACCGCGCGAGCCCCTCCATCGTCTGCACGTTCATCGCCTCTTGCAGCGTCAGGCGCTCGTGCACCGTCAATCGCCGGCCCAGCGCGACGCCGACGACCGTCGAGATCGCCATGTAGCCGAGCCCGCCGATTTGAATGAGAAGCATCACCACCGTCTGCCCGAAGAGCGACAGCTCGCCGGCAGTGTCCACGACGACGAGCCCGGTCACGCACACGGCCGACGTCGCCGTGAACACGGCGTCGAGCACCGTCAGCGGCTCGCGGGTGGCCGAGACAGGCAGGCGCAGAAGAGCGGTGCCCGAGGTGATGAGCGCAGCGAAGCTGAGCACCAGCACCTGGGCGGGCGAAAACGGGCGATGGAGACGGGCGGGCGCAGCGGCCGGTGGCGACGACACGTGTGAACGGCGGGCCTCGGTGGGCGACCAACAACGTACGCCCGCCCACGATCGATGTCAATCAAAACAGCGGGCGGAGGCCATGAGATGGTTCAGCGAATCGAGACCGCCTCTGGCAGCCGCCCGAACACCTCGACATACTCTTCGACCGTATCAATGTCGGTAAACGCGCCCGCGTCTTCGTCGACAGTCACCTCTCCTGATGGCGAGGCGTGGCGGTGCACGACAGGCTTCGCACCTTCGGATAGCGGCGCGTGCGCCAGATCGTCGAACACGGCCCGGTCGAACACGACAGGATGCCCGTGCTGCGTCTCGCGCAGCGTTCTCACCGGACGAACGACCTTTGGCCGCGATTCCCTCCAGCGGGCGACCAGCGCGCGTATGGTGTCAGGTCGCACCAGCGGTACATCGACCGGCAGCGCCACGATCGCCTCGGTCGACGGATCGAGCACCGCCAGGGCGACCTGCAGAGACGAGAGCTGCCCCCGCCCGGGATCGTCGTTGACGAGGACGCGCGTCATGGCGGTGACCGCCACATCGGCCAGATTGGGGGCGACCACCGCCATCACCGCGTCCACGCCCGAGTCGTGGAGCGCGGCGCACGCGCGCTCGAGAAACGACTCGTCTCCGCGCCCTGTCCGGAGCAGGGCCTTCGGGCAGCCGATGCGTGTTCCGCTCCCCGCGGCGAGCACAATCCCGGTAATCACAGGTAGACTCTAGCTTATGAGCGATTTCCGATTGCCCTGCCAGCGCTGCGGCACCGACATGGTGATGCACGACCCGGCTCCCGGGGCCCCCTGGCGCACCGATCAGTTCTGGGTGTGCCCCGTGTGCGGGCGGCATTTCTGGACCACGTATCCCGCACCCCCGGTTGCGCCGCCGAAGCCAGAACGGGCCGCCACCAGCGCCAGCTAGCGGCCCGTCACCCTTGACTTCCTTGACTTGGCCGCGGAAAGCCGCCTACACTGCGCCTCATCCGTCGGAGGATCGGTCGTATGCCAAGCGGGACGATTGCCAGATTGTTGATTGACAAGGGTTTCGGGTTCATCCGCGACGAGAGCGGCGTGGAGCACTTTTTCCATCGTAGTGCCGTCCGTGGCGCCGTCTTCGAGTTGCTGCGTGAAGGGCAGCGCGTCGAGTTCAGCATCGAGGAGTCGCAGAAGGGGCCGCGCGCCGGAGATGTGCGCCTGATCGAAGGCTGACGCTCCACGTCGCCCCCCGCACCGAAGTTCTTTCCGAGGCGCGACCCCGTCGGTCGCGCCTCGTCCGTTAGTGCCCTACTACCTCAGTCCCATCATTCGCCGCCTCTTCGTCGCGCAGATCGCCGTCGTCTGCCTGCTCGTTGCCGCGCTCCCCTTCGCGGGGCGCGCCCTCTATCGCGAGGATCCGCTGGAGAAGGCGGACGCCATCATGGTGCTCGCCGGAGATCGGGTGATCCGCTGGCTCGAGGCGCACGAACTTGTCCGGGAAGGCTGGTCACCGGTGATCGTCCTGAGCGCCGGCTATCGCGAATCGGTGGAGCGCGCGCTGGTGGAACGGGGGGTGCGCATCCCGAGCGAGGGAGAGGTCGCGCGCGCGGCGCTCCTCCAGCTCGGTCACGCCGCCGCGTCGGTGCGGGTGCTCGGCTTTGCGGACAACACCGCGGCGGAAGGCGCGCTGCTTCGACGCGAGGCGACCGCCAGGGGCTGGAGACGCGTCATCGTTGTCACGGCGAAGCTGCACACGCGCCGGGCAGGGTTCGCGGTGCGACGCGAGCTGGCGGGGACCAACGTGCGCGTCATCGTGCGCGCGTCACGCTATGACGATGATGATCCGGCGAGATACTGGAGGAAGCGCCGGACCATGCGCGCGATGCTGGGCGAGCTGCCGAAGATGATCGCGTACCTGCTGGGGCTCGGAGCATAGGGACCCCACCACGACGTGAAAGGTAAAAGGTAAAATGTAAAAAGTCGCCACGCGAATCAGCAAGGTCCTTGCAAGAGGCCGCCCGCGAGGAAAAAGAGGAAAAAAGGAAGCGAATGGGGCCCGGTGGCCCTCCCGGTCTTCAAAATCGGTCGCTCCCCGCGTTTCGCGGGAAGGCTCGGTTCGACTCCGAGGCGCTTCCGCCAATCGCTCTCACCACCGCGTCTGTATCGCTGAGATCCTCGAACACCGCGTCCGCGCCGGCGGCGCGGAGCGTTGCGGCGTCAACCCCTCCGGTCGCGACGGCGATCGCGTGCGCGCCTGCCGCGCGCGCGCAGGCCACGTCGAGCGGCGTGTCGCCGACGACCACCACGCGATCGGCGGGCAGCGCAGGCAGCCCGCACGCCGCCGCCCGGGCGACGGCGACCGGCACCAGATCGTTCCGCTCCGTCGCGTCGTCGCCGAACGCGCCACAACGGAAATAGCGCCAGAGATCAAAATGCTCGAGCTTCACCCGCGCGGCCTCGCGAAAATTCCCGGTCAGCAGCGCGAGCATCACGTCCTGCCTGGACGCCAGCGCGTCGAGCACTTCACGCACGCCGGGCAGGACCCCCTTGAACTTTCCCGCGGCGGGAGTGTGGATCTCGCGCCCCAGGTGCTCGAGGTAGCGGTCGTAGAACGACTCTCGCATCGCCTCGTCGCCGGCGTGTCCCAGTCGCTCGAGCGCGTCAGCGAGGATCAGCGGATCGGTACGGCCCGGCATCGGGATGCCGGCGAATCCGTCCTCGACGCCCAGCACGTCCCGGAGTGCGAGCGTCATGCCGCGGCCTCCTGCGCCGCCGGTGAGCACGAGCGTGCCGTCCACGTCGAAGAGCACCAGGCGCGATAGAATCGACTCCAGAGGAGGCATCAATGCACATCCGTCACATCGCGGCCATCGCGGCCGCGTGCGGTCTCGCGTCCGCCGTCGCACTCGCGCAGCCCGGCGAAGTCACCGCGCGGGCCACCGCGACCATCAAGGGGGAAGGCATCAGCGGCCAGGCCACGTTCACCGAGCGCCGCATGGGCGAAGGCACGGTCGTGATGATCGAGCTGACCGCCGAAGGGTTGAAGCCCGGCCGCCACGGCGTCCACCTGCATGCCGTCGGCAAATGCGAGCCGGATTTCGCCGCGGCCGGCGGACACTTCGATCCGGGCCCAGCCGGCAACCCGGATCCCGACGCGAACCATCCGTTCCACATGGGAGACATCCCGAATCTCACCGTGGGCCAGGACGGCAAAGGAACACTGCGCGCCATGACCTCGCGCGCGACGCTCAGTGACGGCCCGGTGAGCCTGTTCGACGCGGACGGCTCGGCGATCATCATCCATGGCAATCCCGACCAGGGCATCACGGGCGAACCGAAGTCCGGCGTGAGCGGCGGGCCGCGCGTGGCCTGCGGGGTGATCACGAAGAGTTGATTTCGCGGTGCCCACTCTCCTTACCCGAACAGCCGCCATCTCGACTTCGCCGGCACGACCTCGCCCGTCGCCGGCTTGACGGTCAGCCAGCGCGTCGCGAACGGTTCCGCGAAATCGGCATCGCCGGTGATTGCCAGCGCGGTGATGCCGCGACGCGCGATCAGGTCGCCGAGATCGCGGGCGAATCGGCCCGCCTGCCCGCGCGGCAGGGACGCGGACGGGTGCTCGAGGAGCAGGATGTCCGGATCGAGCGCGAGCGCGCGCGCCACCTGCGCGCGCAGCCGCTCGTCCGGCGTCCCGTCGCCCGCCCGCGTGGCGAGCCGCTCGTGCGCCAGCCCTGCCTCCGCCGCGAGCGCCTTCACGCGGCGCGTGACGTCGGCGGGAATCGCGTCGATCTCGAGCGACAGCGGCAGCGCCAGGTTCTGCAGGAACGTCGACCCGTCCAGCATCACCGCGCGCTCGCTGACGATCCCAAAGCGGTCCAACGAGACGAGCCAGGCGTCGCCATCCGCGATCGCGGCGGTTGAGGTTCCCATCACCGTGACCGCACCCTCGTCGGGCAGCACGGCACCGGTGACGAGATTCACCAGCGCCTCGGCGGCAATCGCATCAACGCCGCCGAGCGCGACGCGCTCTCCCTTCCGAATCTCCAGCATGGCGATCCGCAGCGGGCGCAGTCCGCGGTAGTCCCTGGTGACGCCCGCGAGCGCGACCACCACGTCGTCGGCCGGCGTCATGCAAACAGCCGTTCCCGCAGAGCGTGGTAGTGCTCTTCGGGCAGGGTCACGCCGCCCAGCTCACCGTGCGCCGCCGTTTCGCCGTGATAATCCGATCCGCCCGTCATCAGCAGGCCGCTGGCGCGCGCCAGCCGCTGGTAGCGGGCTCGCATCTCCGCGTCGTGGTCGGAATGAAACACCTCGATCGCGGGCATCCCGGCGACGATGAGCGACGGCAGGCGGTCGTCCCTGTCGAGCAGGCCGGGGTGCGCGAGCGACGCGAGTCCGCCCGACGACGAAATCAGCTCGACGACCTCCTCGGGCGACGCACCGGTGCGCGGCACGAACGCGAGGCAGCCGGTGCCGAGATACTGCGCGAACGCCTGGTCGCGCGACGCGACGTGGCCCGCGGCAATCATGGCGTCTGCGATGCGCGGGCGGCCGATGGACCGGCCGGCGTGCCGGGCTCCCGAGCAGAGCACGGCGTTCACGTCAATCGGCTTGCCCAGCGCGGCCAGGCGGTCCGCGATCGCGTGCACCCGCCGAATCCGGTGCTGCCGCTGCTCGGCAAGGAACTCGTCGAGGATCGGCACCCGGATCGGGGGAAAGTACCCCAGCACGTGCACGTCGCGACCGTCCAATACCGCGGTGACCTCGACGCCGCGGACCAACGTCAGGCCGGCGGCGGCCGACGCGGCGGCGGTCGCGTCCCATCCCGCGGTGGTGTCGTGATCGGTGACCGAGAGGACGCGGATGCCCCTGGCGCGGCAGCGCTCGACGAGCTCGGCGGGCGTGTCCTGCCCGTCCGAGACGTTGGTGTGAAGATGGAGATCGATCACGCGGTGGCGCGCGGCGTGCGGCGTCGCGCCTTCCGCTTGCTGGCGCGCGCGACCAGCGCGCGGTATTCGCGGATGAGCAGATCGAGATGCTGCCGCTCCTCGTCTGCGAACTCGAGAAAGATCTGCTTGCCTTCCGAGTCCTCGAACCGCTCGCCGTACCGCTTGAAGAACTTGTGCGATCCCCGCTCGCAGCGGATGCCGATCATGAGCGCCTGGCGATCGTTCACGCCGCCGCGCGCGAGCTGGTCGGTGCCGGCCGCGAACAGGCCGTTGGCCGCTCCCTTGAAGAAGAGGAACGTCGGCCGCGAGTCGAGCTGCGGGTCCTGCGCG
The DNA here is from genome assembly GCA_016184105.1 of Acidobacteriota bacterium. Classification (NCBI taxonomy): domain Bacteria; kingdom Pseudomonadati; phylum Acidobacteriota; species Acidobacteriota bacterium. The sequence continues at coordinate 70,302 of JACPDI010000047.1, read as the reverse complement.
AGCAGCTGGCGGTAGCGCGCCTCGAGCGTGGCCAGGTGGTGTTTCTCTTCCTCGGCGAGCTTCTCGAACACGCGCCGGCCGCGCGCGTCCTTCGTCATCCGGGCGGCGCGGGTATAGAACTCGAGCCCGGATCGCTCGGTGGCGATGGCAATGCGCAGCGCATCGCGGGCGAACAGCAGCTCGGTCGGCGCCCCCTGCGGCGCCTCCTGCCGGCGGCCGGTGCGGCACGACTCGCACGTACCGTAAATCTGCAGCACGCTCTGGCGCGCGGAGAAATTACGGGCGGCGGCCACCTCCTCGAGCAGCGCCTCGATGTCGGAGCTGAGAAACTCCGACGACTGGTTGCAGCTCTTGCAGATCAGATGGAAGTGCCGCGGGTGCCGGTAGGAGTGCTCGAAGCGGAAGCGCCCCTCGCCGAAATCGACCTTGCGCGCGATGCCCGCGTCCACCATCCACTGCAGCGTGCGGTACACCGTCGCGCGGCTGATCTTGTGGTCCTCTCGCCGGATGAGGTCCACCAGATCGTCCGCACTGAGGTGCCCTTCCTGCCGCAGGAAAACATTCACGATCAGGTCGCGCTTCCCTGACCGCTTGCCGCCGGCCGGGCGCAGACGCTCAATGTAGGCGGTGGCTGTATCCATGGCGCTACGCCGGCGCAGCCGGCCGGACGGCCGGCACCAGCGCTACACGTTAAACGAGCTGCCGCAGCCGCAGGTGGATTTCGCGTTCGGGTTCTTGATCGTGAAACCGCCGCCGGTGAGGTTGTCGACGAAGTCGACTTCCGCGCCACGCAGGTATCGCGCGCTGATGGGATCCACCACGAGCTTCACGCCGTTCGACTCGACGACGGTGTCGGTGGTCGCCTCACCCTCGCCTTCGTCGATCATGAGCCCGTACTGAAACCCCGAGCAGCCCCCCCCCTGGACGAAGACCCGCAGCGCCGCGGCGTTCTTGTTCTCTTCAGTCAACAGCTCGTTGATCTTCGATGCGGCAGTCGTGGTAACGGTAATCATCCTGATGAACTCCCCTTGGCTACCAGTATAGCAAGGAAGCGGCCGCCGGTCGCTAAGCGCCGATGGGCCAGAGACTTAGCTCCCCTTGTGCGGAAACCGCAGGGCCGGGGATACTGCCCGTATGGCGAAAGCACCGACCACTGCGCAGTTCCCGTTCTGGCTCGCCGGCATGGCCGGGCGGACCCGTGCAACCCTCGAGGTGAAGAGCCCGTTTAACGGCGCGCCGGTCGGCCGGACGTGGCTCGCCGGCGAAGCGGAGTTCGAGCAGGCGACGAAGGCGGCGGTGGCCGCCGCGCCGGCGATGCGCCAGCTGCCGGCGTTCGAGCGGGCGGCGATTCTCATGCGCGTGTCCGCGACGCTCACCGAGCGCCGCGAGCAGTTCGGCCGGGTGCTCGCGGGCGAAGCGGGCAAGCCGATCCGGGATGCGCTCGCCGAGGTCGATCGCGCGTCGATGACGTTCCACGTCGCCGCGGAGGAAGCGCGCCGCATCGGCGGCGAGGTCATCCCGCTCGACCTCGCGCCGCACGGCCAGGGACGCGTCGCGCTGACACGCCGCTTCCCGATCGGGCCGGTCGCGGCCATCTCGCCGTTCAACTTTCCGCTCAACCTGACGTCGCACAAGATTGCGCCCGCGATCGCCGCGGGCAACCCCATCGTGCTCAAGCCCGCAACGCGCACGCCGCTGAGCGCGGTCATGCTCGGCGAGGCGGTGCAGCAGGCGGGGCTGCCGCAGGGGGCGCTCTCGGTGCTGCCGATGGGGCGCGAAGTCGGCGACAAGCTCGTGACCGACGACCGTTACAAGCTTCTGACCTTCACCGGATCCTCCGCGGTGGGCTGGAGCATGAAGAAGCGATCGGGCAAGAAGAAAGTCATCCTGGAACTCGGCGGCAACGCCGGCGTCATCGTCGACGAGAGCGCCGACCTGGATTTCGCGGTGCAGCGGGTCGCCGTCGGCGGCTTTGCCTTCGCCGGACAGAGCTGCATCGCCGTGCAGCGCGTGTTCGTGCACGAGCGGGTGTACGACGACTTCGCCGCAAGGCTCGTCGCGAAAGTCGAGTCGCTGACGGTGGGCGATCCGCTCGATCCGGCCACCGACATCGGGCCGATGATCGAGGAAAAGGAGGTCGATCGGATCGAGACCTGGGTCCGGGAGGCGATCAGGGGCAAGGCGCGGGTGCTCACGGGCGCGAAACGACTCGGCGCGTCGATGTACGCGCCGACGGTGCTGTCCGACGTGCCGCTGACGGCGAAGGTCTGCACGCAGGAAGTCTTCGCGCCGCTCGTCGCCCTGTTCAAGTTCGCCGATTTCCAGAAAGCCGTCGCCGCGGTCAACCAGTCGAACTATGGCCTGCAGGCGGGCGTCTTCACGCGCGACCTGCTGCACGCGCTGTGGGCGTTCGACGCGCTCGAGGTCGGTGGCGTCCTCGTGAACGACGTGCCCACCTGGCGCATCGACCACATGCCGTACGGCGGCGTGAAGGACTCCGGGCTCGGCCGGGAGGGCCCGCGCTACACCATCGAGGAGATGACGGAACTGAAGTTGCTGGTGATCAACCAGCAGCTGGGCTGATCGAAGGGAGCGTTCGTGCGGGATCTGGAGACCATCGTCCCTCGAATCTGGCGGCGGGATACCGCCGTCTGGATGCCCCAGGGGCGCGAGTCCGAGACGGCGGCCAGAGCGATTGGGAACCGCCTGGGCTGGCTGGACGCGCCGGAGACGATGGCTGAGCACGCCAATCGCGTGAGCGCGCTGGCAGAGATGGCGCGGCGGGAAGGCGTCCGCGACGTGCATCTGATCGGCATGGGCGGCAGCAGCCTCTGCGCCGAGGTGATGCGCACGTCCCAGGCCGGGCACGCGGCGGAAAGAGACGGTGCGCCCGCGCTCCACATCCTCGATACGACCGATGAACGCGCGCTGACGGCGGTCGCCGGGCGCATGGATCCGTCGCGCACGTGGTTCCTGGTCGCGAGCAAGAGCGGCGGCACGGTGGAAGTCGCGTCGCTGGAGCGCTATTTCTGGTCGCGGATGCGCGCCGCGCTCGGCGAGCGGGCCGGTCGCCACTTCGTCGCGATCACCGATCCCGGAACGGTGCTGGAAGCGCTCGCCAGGGAGCGCGGCTACCGTGACACCTTCCTGAATCCTCCAGATGTGGGGGGACGCTTTTCCGCGCTGACGCTGTTCGGCCTCGTGCCCGCCGCGCTCATCGGCATGGATCCCAGGCACCTGCTGCGCGCGGCCGCGGAGATGGCGGCCGGCTGCCACGAAACCGGGCCGCTCAATCCGGGCCTGGCGCTCGGCGCATTCATGGCACACGAGTGCAGTCACGGCCGCGACAAGCTGACGGTCCTGCTGCCTCCCTCGCTGCGCACGCTTGGCCTGTGGATCGAGCAGCTCGTCGCCGAAAGCACGGGCAAGCACGGCACCGGCGTGCTGCCGATCGTGGACGAAGATCCGCGGGCCGCAACCGCGTACGGCCCGGACCGCGCGTTCGTCTCGCTCGAGACGGAGCGCGACCGGGTCGACGCTGATGTCGATGCGATCGAGGGGGCGGGGCACCCGCTGCTGCGGCTCACCATGCGGTCCGATGCGCTCGGCGCGGAATTCTTTCGGTGGGAGTTCGCCACGGCGGTCGCGGGCGCCGCGCTGGAGATCAATCCGTTCGACGAGCCGAACGTGCAGGAGGCGAAGGACCGCACGAAGGCGCTGCTCGCGCAGGTCGTGCAGGGAGGCGCCCTCCAGGACGCGCCGCCGGCTGAAGCCGACAGCGCGCGCGCGCTCGCCGCGCTCGTGCGCCAGCTCGCGCCGCCGCGGTATCTCGGGATCCTGTCGTACCTGCCGGTGGAGTCCGACACGCTGGAGGCGATCGCGGAGTTCCGCGCCGCGGTTGGCGATCGGACGCAGGCCGCCACGACGCTCGGCGTCGGGCCGCGCTACCTGCACTCGACCGGCCAGTATCACAAAGGGGGGCCCGACACCGGAACGTTCCTCGTGGTGACCGGTGAGGATGAGACGGCGACTCCGGTGCCGGACGCGCCGTACACGTTCAGCGTGCTGAAGCGGGCGCAGGCCATCGGCGACCTGCAGGCGCTGCAGGCACACAGCCGGAAGGTCGTGCGCGTTCACCTCGGCGCGATGAACGAACGCGGGCACGCGCTGCGACGGATCTTCAGGACGGCACTGTGACCCGGAACCCAGCACCCAGAACCCGAGACCTACGCGCGAAGCAACTCCAGTTTCCTCGCGGAGCTGTCCTCGACCTCCTTGTGCAGCGAGTTGCCGTGCGCGTCCATCGTCACGATCGCCGGGAACTCACGCACCTCGAAGTGCCACATGGCTTCGGGGGTGCCGAATTCGGTCAGCGAGACGCCATCCACCCGTTCGATGCAGCGCGCGTAGAACTGCGCCGCGCCGCCGATCGCATTGAGGTACACCGCGCCCGCGTCTTTCATCGCCGCCAGCGTCTTCGCGCCCATGCCCCCCTTGCCGATGACGGCGCGGACGCCGTACCGCGTGATGATGTCCCCCTGGTAGGGCTCTTCGCGAATGCTGGTCGTGGGGCCTGCCGCGGCCACCGTCCATCGGTCTCCCTGCTTCAGCATCACGGGACCGCAGTGGTAGATCACCTGGCCGCTCAGGTCGACCGGCGGCACGTTCTTCGCGAGGTGCGCGTGCACGGCGTCGCGCCCGGTGTACATCCGGCCGTTCACCAGCACGACGTCGCCCACGCGGAGCGTGCGGATCTGCTCCTCGGTAATCGGCGCGGTGAGGGTGATTTCCTGGCCCGTGCGCGGGAAGCCGCCATCCTGCCGCGCGGCCGGCAGCATCGGTTCGGACTTCTGCCCCCGCGGCTCGCGGTACATCCACTCCTTGATGGCGCCCGTCTTCGCGTCCAGCCGTACGCCCAGGCGGCGGAACGCCCAGCAGTCGTACGCGACGGAGACGAAGAAACTGGCCGGCAGCCGGTTGACCGCGCCGATCTTGCAGCCGATGAGGGAGACGCCGCCGCCGAACCCCATCGTGCCGACCCCAAGGGAATTGACGGTCGCCATGACCGTCTGCTCGAGCGCCGCCAGCGCCGGCTCCGGATTCACATCGTCCAGCGTGCGGAACAACTGCTCCTTCGCGTGCATGTAGCCGGAGGTCCGGTCGCCGCCGATGCAGACGCCGATCGCCCCCGGGCTGCAGCCCTTCCCCTGCGCCTGCCACACGGCGTGCAGGATGCACTTGCGCACCCCTTCGAGCGAGCGGTCGGCGCGCCCGAGGTGCGGCAGCTCCATCGGCAGGGCGTACTGCACGTTGGTGTTCTCGCAGCCGCCCCCCTTCAGCAGCAGCTTCACCTCGATCTCGTCCTTCTCCCACTGCTCGACGTGGATGATGGGCGTCCCCGGCCCGAGGTTGTCGCCGGTGTTCTCGCCGGTGATCGAGTTGACGGAGTTCGATCGGAGCTTGCCGCGCCGGGTGGCTTCGGCGATGGCCGTGCGAACCTGCTCGCGCATCCAGATGTGGTTCGCGCCGACCGGCGTCTTGATCTTGAACGTCGGCATGCCGGTGTCCTGGCAGATTGGACCCTCGCAGGACTCGGCCTGGTCGATATTCTGGGCAATCACGGCGAGCGCCTGTGCCGAGCGCGTGCCGTCGGGTTCGGCCGCCGCCGCGCGCCGCATCGCCGCGCGCACGTCGGGAGGCAGGTCGGTCGACGTCCTGGTGATGAGCTGAATGAGGCTGTCTAAAAAGGCGGGAGGCATACGGCCAGTATAATTAGGTGTTTCCCGCCTCTGCCATGACTTTCCGCATCGAACGCGACACGCTCGGCGAGGTCAACGTCCCGGAGCGCGCCTATTACGGGGCGCAAACGCAGCGCGCGATCGAGAACTTCCCGATCAGCGGCCTGCGGGCGCCCGAACCGCTGGTCACCGCGACGGTCCTCGTGAAGAAGGCGGCGGCCGAGGCGAACGTGCGGCTTGGCCGGCTGTCCCGCCGGGTCGGCCGGGCCATCGTGCAGGCGGCCGACGAGATACTCGCGGGCGGGCTGCGCGAGCACTTCGTCGTGGATGTGTACCAGGCGGGCGCCGGCACCTCGCACAACATGAACGCGAACGAGGTGATCGCCAACCGTGCGGCGGAGCTGCTCGGCGGCGCGCGTGGCGACGTGTCCCTCGTGCATCCGAACGACCACGTCAACATGGGACAGTCCACCAATGACGTGTTCCCCACCGCCACGCGCCTGGCGCTGCTGCTGATCGTTCCCAACCTGCTCAGGGCCGGGCGCGCGCTTGCGCAGTCGCTCGACGGGAAGTCGCGCGAGTTCCGGCGCGTGCTCAAGACCGGGCGCACGCACCTGCAGGACGCGGTGCCGATCACGCTCGGGCAGGAGTTCGGCGGCTACGCCGCGTGCATCGCCGTGGCGTGCGACGCGCTGGAGCCGTCGATTGACGGACTGCGCGAGCTGAACCTCGGCTCCACCGCCGTGGGCACCGGCATCAACGCGGGCACCGACTACACCGAGCTCGCGATCCGCCGGCTGCGCGCGCACACCGGCATCGCCGTGCGCCCGGCGGAAAATCGCTTCCGCGTGACGCAGAGCATGGGCGACGTCCTGGCGTATTCCGGAGCGGTGCGGCGGCTCGCCGTGGAGCTCTCCAAGGTGGCCTCGGATCTGCGGCTGCTCAGCATGGGGCCCCGCGCCGGCATCGCCGAAATCCAGCTGCCGCCGGTGCAGCCCGGGTCGTCGATCATGCCGGGGAAAGTGAATCCGTCCATCGCGGAAATGGTGAACCAGGTCTGCTACCAGGTGCGCGGCTGCGACGAGACGATCGCGGGCGCATGCGAAGCGGGACAGCTCGAGCTCAACGTCATGATGCCCGTGATTGCCTGGAACGCCATCCACGCCACGACGATCCTCGGCAACGCGATGGACGCGCTGCGCGAGCGGTGCGTGACCGGCATCCGCGCCGATGCCGAGCGGGCGCGCGAGCTGCTCGATCGCAGCACGGCCGTGGCGACGGCGCTCAGCCCTTATATGGGGTACGCCGCCACGGCGGACATTGCGAAAGAGGCGGTCAAGACCGGCCGCAGCGTCGCCGACCTCGCGCGCGAGCGCGGGCTCGTCGACGCTCGCAAGCTGGCGCGCATCCTCGCGCCCGAGGCCATGACGACGCCGGGGGTTCCCGGCGAGGAGAAGACGGACGCCAAACGTGAGAACAGGACTCCAGGCAGCGGCGGCGGCGCTGCTCGTCGCGGCGCTCGCGGGGGGCGGCGCCAGCGCGCAGCAGCGGACCAGGCACGGCCGGCTGTTTCCTCCCGAGGATCTCGGCCTGCTCGAGGGGCCGGATCGCGACGCGTGGCAGAAGCCCGAGCAGATCATGGACGCGCTCGGGATCGCCGACGGCGCGGCGGTCGCTGACCTCGGCGCGGGCGGCGGCTGGTTCACGATCCGGCTCGCGCGGCGCGTCGGCCCCAACGGCCGTGTGTACGCCGAGGACATCCAGCCGCAGATGATCGAGTCGATCCAGCGTCGCGTCGAGCGCGAAGGGCTCAAGAACGTGACGCTCGTGCACGGCACGGCGACCGACCCGCGGCTTCCCCCGGCCGCCCTCGACGCGGTGCTGATCGTCGAGACCTTCAGCGAGATGGAGGATCCGGTCACGCTGCTCAGGAACCTCGCGAGGTCGCTCAAGCCGCGCGGGCGCGTCGGCATCATCGAGTTCAAGGCCGACGGGCTCGGCCCCGGTCCCGCGCTGGAGGAGCGCGTCGACGAACGACACGTGCTCGACGCGACTGCCCGGGCCGGCCTCGTGCTGCTGCGCCGCGAAACGTTCCTTCGTTATCAGTACATGCTGGTCTTCGGTCCCGGGTCGTGAGCACCGCTCTTCCCCCGTTTTTCGCGGAGCACCAGTCGCGCGTCTCGCGTGAGATTGAGACGATCCTCGCCTCGGCCGGCCACGGGCCGGCGGTCGTGCGGGAGGCGATGCGCTATACGGCGCTGGCCGAGTCCAAGCGCGTGCGCGCGGTGCTCGCGCTGCTCGCCGCGGAACTCTGCGGCACGGCGGATGGCGCGGTGCCGGTGGCGGCGGCGGTCGAACTGGTGCACGCCGCGTCGCTCATCCTCGATGACCTCCCGGCGATGGACAACGCGCCGCTGCGGCGTGGCAGGAAGAGCAACCATCTGGTGTACGGCGAGGCGATCGCGATCCTCGCCGCCTTCGCGCTCCTCAACCTCGCGTACGGCACCCTCGCGGCGGCGTATCCGGGCGAAACCGGCCGCAGCCTGGCGCGGCTGCTCGCCGACGCGGTCGGTTCGGACGGCCTCATCGGCGGCCAGGCCGAAGACCTGCTCGCCACCGAGCAGCAGGTCTCGTTCGAGACGCTCGAGCGGATCCACCGCCGCAAGACCGGCGCGCTCTTCAGCGCCGCCGCAACGGCCGGCGCGCTCACCGCTGGCGGGGCGCCGGAGCAGGTGGCGGCGATTGCCGCCTACGCGAAGAACCTCGGGCTCGCGTTTCAGATCGTGGACGACCTCCTGGACGTCGAGGGGGATCCCGCTGAGACCGGCAAGGCGCTGCGCCTCGACGCGAAGAAGACCACCTTCGTTTCCTTCAGCGGTCCTGAAGGGGCACGACAGCTGGCGGCCGAACTGTGCGCCACGGCGGACGCCGCGGTCGAGAAGTTCGGCAAGCGTGCCGACCGGCTCCGGCAGCTGTCCGCGTTCGTGGCAGGGCGGCGGATGTGAGCGAGCGCCAGCCGATCGAGGTCGCCGAACTGCGGGAGCGGCTGCGTGCGCTCGGGTACCTGAACGCCGGCGTGGATCGCTTCGTGCTCGCCCCCTCCGCGCGCGAGCGCGGCCCGATGGGACTCGCATGGCGCGTCAGCCTGCGGATCGGGCTGCTCGCGGCGCTGCTCCTTGGCCCGGCCGCTGCCCTGGGCGTCTTCTCCCGTCTCCCCGGACTCATCGCCGGCGCGCGCGACGCGGTCGTGGTTGCCGCCTACCTCGCGCTGATCTTCGGCGCGGGCGCGGCGCTGATGTCCCTCGCCGCAGCGATTGCAGTCCGTCTCGCCGCCCGTGGCGCGTCGGCCGGAGCCGCGCGTCGCGGCGCGATCGCCGCCGGTGCGCTCGTCGGCATCGCGTGTCTCGTGTACCTCACGCTATGGTGGAACGCGGCCTCGCTGGGCGCCGCGTGGGCTGCGCCGGTGCGAACGCTGGCGGCGCTTGCCGCGGCGGTCGGCATCAGTGTCCTCCTCGGGCACGCGATCACCATCGCGGCGCTGGCGCTGGTCGCGCGCGAGCAGGTCGCGCTGCCCGCCCCGGCGATGTCGTGGCGGGCCAGCATCGCGGTCGCCGGCGTGGCCTTCGTGGGGGCGTCGGGCATGCTCGCGCTGTCGGCGTCTGCGGCCGCGGCACCCCCGCTGCCGGAATTCGCGGTGGTGCCCACGGGCGTCCGGGTCGTCGTGATCGGGATCGACGGGTTCGATCCGGCGCTCTACGAAAAGTGGGCGGGCTCCGCGACCGCACCGCCGACACCCATCCTCGACCGACTCTCGGCGTGCGACGATTTCGACCAGGACCATTCAGACCCCGCCAGCACCTGGACGAGCATCGGGACGGGCGTCCCCTCGGGGCAGCACGGCGTGAGCGGCTTCCAATCGTGGCGCGTTCTCGGCCTGCAGGGAACGATCGCCGCGGGCTCGCCGCTCGTGCAGGCGCTGAGCGGTGCCACGGACCTCGTGCGGCTCACCAGGCCGGCGCCCGTGGGCGGTCTCGAGCGCCGTCACCGGATGATGTGGGAGGTTGCCGCCGACAAGGGCCTGAACGCCGCGGTCGTGAACTGGTGGGCCACGTGGCCGGCGACACATACGAAGGCGGTGGTCCTGTCCGATCGCGCCACGTTGCGGCTGGAGGCGGGCGGTCAGCCAAGCGCCGAGCTGTCGCCAGCGTCACTGTACCCGGTGTTGCGCCGGCGCTGGCCCGACATTCGCGAACGGGCACGGCAACTCGCGGAAGCCCTCGGTCGCGACGTCACGGATCGGGCCTCCGCGAGGATTCTCATTCGATCGGCCGTGCTGGATGCGGAGCAGGCGCTGCTCGCGCGCGAGCCCGCCCTGGGCTCGCCGGATTTGCTTTCGGTGTACCTGCCGGGGCTCGACATCGCCCAGCACGAGATGCTGCAGGGCCGCAACGCTCCCGCCCTGCCGCCGTCGGTGCTGGCGGAGCGGCTGGCCGCGCTGCCCCGCTACCACGCCTATCTCGATCGACTCATACGGGAAACGCTGTTGGAGGATCTGCCGCCGGAGACGGTGGTCCTGGTGGTGACGCACCCGGGACGTGTCGGCGGCAGGGCGCGGTGTGCAACCGCGATCTCGGGAGGCCCGGTGCGATCGGGCGTGCGGCACGATGCCAGGCGGGCATCGCTGGCCGACATCGCGCCGACGGTGCTCTACCTGCTTGGCCTGCCGGTGAGTCGCGAGCTGACGGGCGAGCCGATGATCCAGGCGCTCGATCCCGCGTTCGTGCGCCGCTATCCGCTGCGGCACGTCGAGACGTACGGGCGCTACGCGGCCGACGCGCGCGCCGCCCAGGCCGACCCGCTCGACAAGGAAATGCTCGAGCGGCTCAGGAGCCTCGGGTATATCCGATAGGCGGTTCAGGGGCGCGGCGCGAAGCGCCAGAAGGTCGGCAGGATGCCCGCCGCAATCGCGAGCTTGATCAAGTCGGCGCCGACAAACGGCCAGAATCCCGCGCGCAGTGCGCCTGCAAAGCCGCCCGCCGGAGACGCGAAGGTCGCCAGCCAGATCACGCCGAACAGGAACACGACCGCGAGCCCGGCCGCCATCGCCGCAAACGAGGTCCAATAGCGTCGATCGAACCCGCGCTCGGCGAGGTATCCGGTGATGAAGGCGGCAATCGGATAGGCCATCAGGTACCCGCCGGTCGGGCCGAGCAACCGAAGCGCCCCCTGGGGCAGAATGGGTGAGGCGGCAAACACCGGAAGGCCCGCGACGCCGAGCGCCAGGTACAGGATCTGGCTGGTCGCGCCGAGGCGCGCGCCAAGCGCAGCGCCGCCGAGCAGCACGAGCATCGGCTGGAACGTGAATGGCACCGGCGTGAACGGCAGCGGCAGGCTCACTTGCGCGGCCGCTATCGTCAGCAACGTCATGGCCACGACGGCCCCCGCGCGGACGAGTCTTCGATCGAAGCCGCGGGGCGCCGCCAGCGTCAGAAAGGTGGAATCGCCGGTCCTCACAGTCATAACGGAGAATTGTACCGTAAATCAGCGATACGCCGCGAGCGACGCCACCCGGAAACGCCGCAAGGCGTCTGCGACCGCAAGCCACCCCGTGAGGATGAGAAATGCAGAGAGCGTTGACAATCGCCGGCAGTGACTCGGGTGGAGGCGCGGGCATCCAGGCGGACCTGAAGACGTTCGCCGCGCACGGCGTCTACGGGACGTGCGCCATCACCGCGGTGACGGCCCAGAACACGATGGGCGTCACCGCCATCCATACCGTGCCGGCCGACATCGTCGTGGCGCAGATCGAAGCGGTCGCGAGCGACATCGGCACCGACGCGGTCAAGACCGGCATGCTGGCCACGGCGGCGATTGTCGAGGCGGTCGCCGCGGCCATCGCCGACCTCGACCTGCCGCGCGTCGTCGTCGATCCCGTCATGATCGCGAAAGGCGGCGCGCACCTCCTGGACGACGAAGCGATCGAAGCGATGAAGGCGGAGCTGCTGCCGCGCGCGATGGTGATCACGCCGAACGCGGCCGAGGCCGCCGTGCTGCTCGGCGACGAGGTCCGCACGCTCGCGCAGGCCCGCGCCGCCGCGCGCCGGCTGAAGGCGCTCGGCCCGGGCGCGGTGATCGTCAAGGGGGGGCACATCGAAGGCCCGTATGCCGTGGACATCCTGGTCGACGGCCGCGATCTCGTCGAACTGCAGTCGCCGCGCATCTCCACCACCAGCACGCACGGCACGGGGTGCACGTTCGCGTCCGCGATCACCGCCAACCTGGCGCTCGGCCACTCCCTGCGGGAGGCCGCCCAGCGCGCGAAAGACTACGTGTTGGAGGCGATCCGCCACGCACCGCAGATCGGGAGCGGCCACGGGCCGCTCGCGCACTTCCGGTAAAATGGTGATCGGGTCCCGTGATGCGCTTCGCCATCTCTGCCGCCCCGCTCGACATCGCGGCCGTTCTCGGGGAGGCCGGCCGCCCCGACTGCGGCGGAATCGCGACGTTTGTCGGCACGACGCGGGATCACAACGCCGGCAGGCGCGTCTTGTTCCTGGAGTACGAGGCGTACGCGCCGCTCGCCCTTCGCGCGTTCGAGCGCATCGCGGCGGAGGCCGGCACGCGGTGGCCCGAGGCGAGCCTCGCGATTCACCATCGCGTGGGGCGTGTCGAGATCGGCGAGCCGAGCGTCGTGATTGCCGCCGCCTCGCCACACCGCTCCGAGGCGTTTGCCGTCGCGCGTTACGCGATCGAGCGCCTGAAGCAGATCGCGCCCATCTGGAAGCGCGAGCGCTTCGAGGGGGGCGAGGAATGGATCGAAGGGGCCGTCGCGCGGCCCGACGACGAGGTGGCGCGCGAGCGCGCGCTGAAGCTCGCATGCGGGTAAGGGTCAGGCTGTTCGCGCGGTTGAGGGACATCGTTGGCGCCGCGGAGCTGGAGCGCGACATCCCGGAGGGAATGCCGCTCCGCGCCGTGTGGCAGGCGCTCATCGCGGAGTTCCCCGCGCTGGAGCGCTACACGCCGACGATTTCCGGCGCGGTGAACGGAGAGTACGCGCGCCTCGACGCGCGCGTGCAGGACGGCGACGAGGTGGCATTCCTGCCACCGGTATCGGGTGGATGAGGACCTGTGTTCGACAAACTGCAGGCGGTTGAGTCGCGGTACGAAGACCTGATGGGGCGTATGGCCGATCCCGCCGTGCAGTCGGACCCGTCCGAGTACCGGACCGTCGCGAAGTCGCTCAGCGAGATTGCACCTCTCGTTGAAAAGTACCGCGAGTACAAAACCGTCGCCCAGGAGATTGAACAGGCCGGGGAGCTGGTCAACTCCGCCGACGCGGAGATGCGCGAGCTCGCCACCGAGGAGCTCCGCGCGCTCGAGGCGCGGCGCGACGTGCTGCTTGCGGACATCAAGGTTCTCCTGATCCCGAAGGACCCCAACGACGCGAAGAACGTCGTCGTCGAAATCCGCGCGGGCACGGGCGGCGACGAGGCGGCGCTCTTCGCGGCGGATCTCGTCCGCATGTACACGCGCTTCGCCGAGCGCCAGGGCTGGCGAATCGAGACGATGTCGATCAGCGAGACGGGCGTCGGCGGAATCAAAGAAGCCATCTTCGTGATCGAAGGGCGGAACGTGTACAGCCGCATGAAGTACGAGAGCGGCGTGCATCGCGTTCAGCGCGTCCCGGCGACCGAGGCGAGCGGGCGGATTCATACGTCCACCGCCACCGTGGCCGTGCTGCCCGAGGCCGAGGAAGTCGACATCCAGATCGATGCGAAGGACCTGCGGGTGGACACGTTCTGCTCGAGCGGTCCCGGCGGGCAGAGCGTGAACACGACGTACTCGGCCGTGCGCATCACGCACATCCCGACCGGGCTCGTCGTCTCGCAGCAGGACGAAAAGTCGCAGATCAAGAACCGCGCGAAAGCGATGAAAGTGCTGCGGGCGCGCCTCTACGAGATCGAAATGCGCAAGCAGCAGGAGGCGATTGCCAAGGACCGCCGCAGCCAGGTCGGGTCGGGCGACCGCTCGGAGAAGATCCGCACCTACAACTTCCGCGAAAACCGGATCACCGATCACCGCATCAACTACACGATGTATCAGCTCAGCAACGCGCTCGACGGGGACCTCAGCGAGCTGATCGACACCGTGGTGACGCACTTCCAGTCCGAGAAGCTCAAAGAGGCCACGGCAACGACCTCGCCCGCGTAGGCGGCGTCAGGCGGCGGGATGGTGTCCTCCGTCATCTCCCTGCATTCATTGACCACCGCGGCGGCGGCTCGGCTCCGCGACGCTGGAATCCCGCCTGAGGAGGCCGAGCTCGACGCGCAGCTGCTCGCCGCGCACGTTCTCGGCTGGGACCGCACGCGGTTGATCGCGTCATGGCGTGACGCGGCGCCGGCTGGCTTCCCGGGCCCCTTTGCACGGCTGGTCGGTCGCCGCGAGCGGCGCGAGCCGATCTCGCTACTGCTCGGCCGGCGCGAGTTCTGGGGCCTGGAATTCGAGGTGACGCGGCACGTGCTGACGCCCAGGCCCGAGACCGAAGGGATCATCGAGGCGGTCCTCACGCACGCACGGGATGCCGCGGTGGTCGAAGACGTCGGAACCGGCAGCGGCTGCATCGCCATCGCGATCGCGAAAGAGCTTCCATCCGCCCGGTTCATTGCGAGCGACATCTCCGAAAGGGCGCTGCGCGTCGCGCGAAGAAACGCCGCGCGGCACGGGGTGGCCAACCGAATCGCGTTCGTGCACGCGGACTCGTCTGCCGCGATGCACGACGTGGACCTGATCGTGTCCAATCCTCCATACATTCCGGACGGCGATCGCAAGTCGCTGCCGCCGGAAGTTCGCGATTACGAGCCGCCCGAAGCGCTGTTCGCGGGGCCTGACGGCCTGGACGCGATCCGGCAGCTCGTCGCGCGCGTGAAGCCCGGCGTGTGTCTCATCTTCGAATGCGGCGCCGGGCAGGAGCGCGCGATCCGTGGCATCATTGCCGCGGCCCCCGGGCTGCATCTGGTGGAAATCCGCCCCGATCTCGCGGGTATCCCGCGCATCGTGGTTCTGAGGGGTCAGATCTAGAATCCTCACTTTTTTCTAGGGCTGACCCCCGCGCGAGGTTCGTTGAGCGATGAGCGACTGTCTCTTCTGCAAGATCATTGCGGGCGACATCAAGGGGAGCATCGTGTACCAGGACGAGCGCGTCGTGGCCTTTCGCGACATCAACCCCCAGGCGCCGATGCACGTCCTGCTCGTGCCGCGGCGGCACATCGGCTCGCTCAACGAGCTGACGCCGGCAGACGATGGGCTGGTGGGCGAGATGATCCGCCGCGCCGCGGCGATCGCGAAGGAGCAGGGCCACTCGGACCGCGGCTACCGCACGGTGTTCAACTGCAACGCGGATGCGGGACAGACCGTGTTCCACATCCACCTGCACGTGCTTGGCGGCCGGACGTTCAGGTGGCCGCCGGGATAGCAAGGAGGTACTTCCCTCTGCCCTTCTCCCGCTCCAGAAAGAACTCCACCGCGCGGTAACCCCGCGCGAAATACGTCGTGAAGGCGCAGCGGCTGGCCAGCCGCCAGGCCAGCGCGAGGCCCGGATCGCCCGCCTGGATCTCCGAAAAACGGACGGGAATCTCCAACGCGATGCGCCGTTCTGAGCACGACGTGTCCACGGACGATGGTTTGAGCGCTTCGCCCACCCTCAGGACCGCCGGCGCCTCCAAGGCGCCTGCGTCTCGCATCACCAATGCGCCGCCTTCAAGGCGCCTGACGACGTGCGCCGCGTCGAGGTCCCACTGGACAATGAGTCGATCGGTCGGCGTGCCGCGGTGCAGCACGCTGCTCGAATCTCCATACAAGTTCTCGACGTATTCCTCGGCGACGACGCCGAGTTTCGAGAAATTGAAGTGGGCGTTGAGCGCCTGCATCGGATCGAACGTCCATTCGATGAGCGCGATCCCGGCATCGAGCGCCGCGCGCCGCTGGTGGAACTTCAGCTCCGCCCCCAGGCCGCTGTCGCGTGCCTCCGGGACCACCCCGAGCATGTGCGACCACTGCGCCGGCCGGCCGTCCCTGAACGCCGCCAGAGAGTAGACGAACCCCACCATCCGCCCCGGCGCCACCGGGTCGAAGGCACCGAGCAGGATGCCTCCTCGTTTGGCCGAGACGAGAAGGATGGCCGCTGGAACGACGTCCTCGCTGTCGGTGTACCTCCAGATCTGCTTCTCGAGCTGGACGACCTGCTGGCAGTCCTCGAGCGTCTTCAGTGGCCGAATCGTGTGCGCCATGCAGGGTGAGGATACCCGGAAGCTGCCGGAACGCGCGAATCACCCCGCGTACGGCCCGGCGACCACCACCGACGCCCGCTCCGGCGCGAGCGTTCTCGCGGCCGCGTGCGCCTCGTCGCGCGTGACACCGTCCACGAGTGCGGGCAGGCGCAGGTCGTAGTCAAGACCCAGCCCGAAGTGCTCCGCCGTCTGAAGAAAGAAGGCGATGCCGGCGTTGGTCTCCAGGGTGCGCGGGAGCGATCCGATGAGGAACCGCTTCGTGTCGGCGATCTCGGCCTCGGTCGGCCCCTCTGCGGCGATCGCCGCGATCTCCGCGTCGATCGTCGCCAGCGCGCGATCCACGTTCGCCCCGTCAACGCCGGCTCGAACCACCAGGGGGCCGGGTACCACGTGCGGGTCGAATGTGCTGTAGGCGTAGTACGCAAGCCCCTGTTTTTCGCGCACATGGTCGCCAATGCGGCCGCCGATGCCGTATTGGCCGAGAATGGTATTCATGACCCAGTACGCGTAGTACGCCGGGTCCAGGCGCGTAATGGTCACGAAGCCGTACGCGATATCCGCCTGCGCCTTCGACGGCATAGCGATCACCTGCATCTCGCGCGCGGTGCGAACAGGCGGCGCCGGAATCGGGGCATCCTCTTTGCCGGCCGCGTTCCAGTCGCCAAGGGCGCCGAGCACCCGGTCGACGGCGCGGGCCGGCTCGATATCCCCAACGATCGCCATCGACACGCGTCCAGGCGCAAGCCATGCGCGGTGGAAGGCCAGCAGGTCCTCGCGCGTCATGCGCGCCACCGAGTCCGGCGTGCCCTTCGATCGCCACCCGTACGGATGCGACGATCCGTACATGATCGAGAAAAGCTCTTCGCCGGCCCGAACCGCGGGGTTGTCCTCGTCCTGCTTCAGTCGGGTCAGCGTCTCGCGGCGGCGCAGCGCGAGCTGATCGTCTGGGCATGCGGGCCGGCGCATCACGTCCGCCACGATGGCGAGCACGGCGTCGAAATCGTCGCGCAGACAGTCCACCGCGATCGACATGGTGTGGCGGCTCGTCTTGATGGCGAGCGACACGCCTCGCTCCTCGAGCGCGTCGGCAATATCTTCAGCGCTTCGGGTTTCGGTGCCGCGGTCGAGCAGGCGTGCCACGAGGTGAGACGCGCCGGGCAGGCCGATGGGGTCGTGCGCGGCGCCCGCGCGGCACATCACGTGGAGCGTCACGGCCGGCGTGGCGGTCGCCTGTTTCGCGAGGACGACCAGGCCGTTGTCGAGCCGCGCGCGCGTCGGCGCGAGGCCGGCGCTCGCCAGGGTGCTCATGCGCCCTCCACCGGCCGGAACCAGCCGACCGTCCGCTGCGAGGACTTGAAGCGGTGCTCGATCGCCGCCGCCACGTCCGCCTCGGTCACTGCGGCAATCCGGGATTCGAGCGAGAAGTACGTGTCGAGCGACGCAATCGTCGAGTAGTAGCCAAGCTGGTGCGCGACGTTCGTGAGGCTATCGGTCTCGAACACCAGCCTCGCCCGAAGCTGCCGCTTCGCGCGCTCGAGCTCGCCGGGCTCGACGCCGTCGCGCCGCAGCCGCTCCACTTCGGCGAGCAACGTCTCCTCGACGCGCTCCGGGGCAACCCCTTCCGACACCGTCGCGGACACGCTGTACAGAAACGGGTGCTCGGTCGGCAGGATCGCGCCCGATACGGCCGACGCGAGCCCTCCATCGACCAGCGCCCGATACAGCCGCGCCTTTCGCTGCGGCGGCGGCAGCCGGAAGCTGGCCCACAGGTTCAGGCCTTTCGCCCCGGTCAGCACCGCATCGGCGACGACCAGGGCGAAGAACGCGGGATCGCCGATCGCGGGGCATGGCCACGCGACCTTCAGATACGAGGCCGTCCCCGGCTTCTCGATGCGCACGCGGCGCTCACCGTGCTGAGGGGGCTCGACCGTCGTCACGCGCCGGCCCGGCGCGGCGCCAGCGAGCCCACCGAAGTGGCGGTCGGCGGCGCGGAACGCCACGTCGAGGTCCACGTCGCCGACGATCACCAGATGAGCGTTCCCGGGCGTGTAGTGCGCGCGGTAGTGCCCGTACAGATCGTCGCGCGTCAGCGTCTGGAGGTCGGTGAGCCAGCCGATCGTGGGATGGCGATAGGGATGCGCGCGAAAGGCCGTTGCCGTCAGCTCCACGTCCAGGAGCTGCTCGGGATCGTTCTCGCTCCCCTGCAGCTCGGAGATGATGACGGTGCGCTCCGACGCGCAGTCCAGCGGATCGTACGTGCAGCCGCCCATCCGCTCCGCTTCGAGGAACAACAGGCGATCGAGCGCATCGCGGCTGGCGGTTTCAAAGTACGCCGTTTGATCGATCCAGGTGTAGCCGTTCCACGTGCCGCCGAACTTCTCCACCAACGTCTTCATCTCGTCGCGGGGAATCCGGGCCGAGCCCTTGAAATTCATGTGCTCCACCCAGTGCGAGACTCCGGTCCTGCCCGGCCCTTCGTCCTTCGACCCGACGTGGTACCACGCCCACCCCGAAACGAGAGGCGCGGTGTGCACCGGCTGCACCAGGACCCGCAATCCATTGTCCAGGACGCGCTGATGCACGATAGTAGGAGGTGGGGCGGCGAGCGGAACCGGCGGCATAGCGTCCATTATAGCGGCCGGTTTTGCGGCAGAAATCGCGGGAAACAGGCCTAGTTCGCTGGCCCTCGCTTTGCACACTCGCCAGAAGCAATCAGACGGATGCGCTTTGTGAGGACTGCAGGAGGGCAGATGCTGAAACGTAACATTCTCGTGATCGGCTGTGCGGCTGTGCTGGCGTCAGGAAGCGTGGCTCAGGCGCAGGAATCCGCAACGATTGTGCTTCGCTCGGGCGAGCGCATCAGCGGCGCCCTGGTCGATCTGGGCGGCGTCGGGTTCACGATCGACGTCAACGGCAACATGCGGCGGGTGCCGCGCGCCGACGTGGCGCTGATCGA
Organism: Acidobacteriota bacterium; assembly: GCA_016184105.1. Lineage (NCBI taxonomy): Bacteria > Pseudomonadati > Acidobacteriota > Acidobacteriota bacterium. The sequence goes on along the minus strand of JACPDI010000047.1, from coordinate 51,322 downwards.
GTTTGCCAACGCCGGCAACCCGAACGTCTCGAACGAGACGATGACACAGTTGAACAGCGGCAAGCACGTTGTCGTGCTCCGGAGCGGCGAGCAGATCGCGGGCAACCTTTTCGATATCGGCGGCACATCACCGCTGAAGATCACGGTGGACGTCGCCGGCGGCCGCCGCGACATCAACTCCTCGGATATCAGCCGCATCTACCTCGCGCCGCAGGGCGCGTCGGCGACGGCGACGAGCGGCACCACGGCGACGACGGCGTCGGTGCCGGGCGCGATTGCGGTGCCCGCGAACCAGCAGTGGGTCGCCAGCGGCATCACCGTCCGCAAGGGAGAGACGCTCGGGGTCCACGCGCAGGGTGAGGTGCAGTTGAGCGGGGATATGAACGACAAGGCCGCCCCGGCCGGCTCGCTGAACGGCCGTCGCGCCCCCGGGTCACCGCTCTCGAACGAACTGGCGGGCGCGTTGATCGCGCGCATCGGCAACGGTAATCCGTTTGCCATCGGCAACCTGGCGCAGGTGCAGATGCCGGAAAGCGGCCCGTTGTATCTGGGAGTGAACGATGATTCGCTCGGCGACAACCAGGGCCAGTTCAACGTCACGATCGTGCGGCGGGCTGGCGGGCGCCGCCGCTAATCACCCGCGCTGCCAGCCAAACCGGTCCCGGGAGGCCGGGGATCCCGGAGGTCCCCGGCCTTTTTTTGTACAATAGAAGTTTCACCTTCCTATGCGCGACTGGAAAGAGACGCTCAACCTGCCCCGCACCGAGTTCCCGATGAAGGCCAACCTCGCGGCGACCGAGCCGCAGATGCTCGCCCGCTGGGAGGAGCTGCGCGTCTGGGATCGCCTGCAGGAGCGCGGCCGAACGGCGGCGAAGCGCTTCGTCCTGCACGACGGCCCGCCCTACGCCAACGGGAAGATCCACACCGGCCATCTGCTCAACAAAGTCCTGAAGGACTTCGTGGTCAAGTCACGGGCGATGGCGGGATATCACGCCCCGTACGTGCCGGGATGGGACTGCCACGGCCTGCCCATCGAGCTGAACGTCGATCGCGAGCTCGGCCCGAAGAAGCGCGAGATGAGCATCGCCGACTTCCGGCGGACGTGCCGCAAGTACGCCGAGCGGTTCGTGGACATCCAGCGCAAGGGATTCAAGCGCCTCGCCGTGTTCGGCGACTGGGACGATCCGTACATGACGATGACGTACGGCTACCAGGCGTCGATCGTCCGGGCGCTCGGCCGGTTCGTGGCCAGGGGGCTCGTCTACAAGGGCAAGAAGCCGGTCCACTGGTGTATCCACTGCCGCACGGCGCTCGCGGAGGCGGAAGTCGAATACGGGCCGCACTCTTCGCCATCGATCTATGTGGAGTTCCAGCTGGATCCGAACAGCGCCGGCCTGCTGGGCCGCCGAATCCCGGCGCTCGCCGGCCGCGACGTGTCGGTCCTGATCTGGACGACCACGCCCTGGACGATCCCGGCGAACCGCGCGATCGCGTTTCACCCGGAGTTCAAGTACTCCGCCTACCCGGTGGACGGCGGCCGTGTCGTCATCGTCGCGGAGGAACTCGCACACGCGGTGGCGGCGAAGGTCGGAAAGGCGCTCTCCTCGCCGGTGGCCACCTTCAAAGGGTCGGACCTCGAGAAGGGCGGCGACGAGCGCATCGCCTTTTTGCACCCGCTGTTCCCGCGGGAATCGGTCGTGGTGCTCGCCGACTACGTGACGCTCGACCAGGGAACCGGGGCTGTGCACACGGCGCCGGGCCACGGCGCCGATGACTTCTACACGGGAGTGCGGTACGGGCTCGAGGTGGACGCGCCGGTCACGGGCAGCGGCCATTTCGCGGCGGAACTGCCGCTGTTCGGCGGCCTCCGGGTGTTCGATGCGAACCCGCGCGTCGAGGAGGCGCTCAGGGAGCGCGGCCGGTTGTGGCACCGCGAGGCGTTCGAGCATTCGTACCCGCACTGCTGGCGTTGCCACCACCCGGTGATCTTCCTGGCGACGTGGCAGTGGTTCATCAGGCTCGACGCCGATGCGGACGGGCGTACCGACCGCGGGCTGCGCGACCAGGCGCTGGCCGAGACCGAACGCGTGCGATGGGTGCCCGAGTGGGGCGGCGACCGCATGCGCGCGACGGTCAGCGGGCGGCCTGACTGGTGCATCTCGCGCCAGCGGTCCTGGGGCGTCCCGATCCCGGCGGTGAGCTGCACCGCGTGCGGCGAGGCGCTGATCACGCCGGAGCTGACGGAAAAAACGGCCGGCGTGTTCGAGCAGCACGGCGCCGATGCCTGGTACGAGCGCCCGGTCGAGGAATTCATCCCCGAGGGGCTGGCGTGCCGCTGCGGCGCGTCCACGTTCGAACGCGAGCGCGACATCCTCGACGTCTGGTTCGATTCGGGGTCGAGCCACGTCGCGGTGCTCGAACAGCGTGAGGCCCTGGGCTCACCGGCCGATCTGTACCTCGAGGGGAGCGACCAGCATCGCGGCTGGTTCCAGAGCTCGCTGCTCGTCGGGCTCGGCGCGCGCGATCGCGCGCCGTTCCGGGGCGTGCTGACGCACGGGTTCGTGCTGGACGAACAGGGGCGCAAGATGTCGAAGTCGCTCGGGAACTCGATCGATCCCGAGGACCTGATCAAGAAATCGGGCGCCGACGTGCTGCGGCTGTGGGTCTCGATGGTCGACTACCGCGACGACATCCGCCTGGGCAACGAGGTGCTCGCGCGTGCCGTGGAAGCGTATCGCAAGATCCGGAACACGCTGCGGTATCTCGTCTCGAACCTCTACGACTTCGATCCCGCGACCGATGCCGTGCGGCTCGAGCGCATGCAGGAGGTCGACCGCTACGCCCTGGCGCGCTACGCGGAAGGCGCGTCGCGGATGCTGAAGTCGTACGAGGGCTACGACTACCCGACGATCTTCCACACGCTGAACGGGCTGGTGACGGTGGACCTGAGCGCGTTCTACCTGGACGTGTCAAAGGATCGGCTCTATACGTTCGCCGCGCGCTCCGACGAACGGCGGTCGGCGCAGACGGCCGTGTATCGGATTGCGGATGGCCTGACGAGGCTCATCGCGCCCGTGCTGCCGATCACCTGCGAGGAGCTGTGGCGACATCTGCCCGGCCGCCGCGAGGACTCGGTCCACCTCGCGCTCTTTCCGGCGGACGTCGGGCAGCTTCTGGATGCCGGGCTGGCGGAGAAGTGGACACGGCTGATCGAGGTGCGGGATCGCGTGAACGTCGCGCTCGAAACCGCGCGGCGGCAGAAAGTGATCGGCAACTCGCTTGGCGCGAGCGTCCGGATCCGCGCGGGCGGCGCCATCGGGGAGTTGCTGGAGCGGCACCGCCCGGACCTGCCGATGCTGTTCATCGTGTCCGACGTCCAGCTCGAGCGGGTGCCGGACGACACCCTGTCGGTGGACGTGGTGAAGGCGGACGGCACGAAGTGTCCGCGCTGCTGGCGCACGGTCCCGGAGCTCGTACAGGCCCTGGAAGGCGAGGTCTGCGGACGCTGCGCTGACGCGGTGGCGCAGATCGTCGCATGAGTGACGCGGCCCAGGCCGGCCTCGGGCGCCGCCATGGCTCCTGGCGCACACTGCTGCTGATTGCCGTGCCCATCGTGATCGCCGACCAGGCCACCAAGGTCATGATCCGGCGCGCGCTGGAGTTGCATGACAGCATCGCGGTCATCCCCGGCTTCCTCGACCTCACGCACGTGCGGAACACCGGCGCGGCGTTCGGATTGCTCAACGCCGTGGATTTCGCGTTCAAGCCGACCCTGATGATGCTGATTGCGTTCAGCGCGCTCATCGCGCTCGGCGCCTATGCCGTGAAGCTCGGTGCGCACGAGCGCGTCGCCCGGACGGGGCTGGCGCTCATCCTCGGCGGCGCCGTCGGCAACCTGCTGGACCGCATCCAGCACGGCTACGTGCTCGACTTCGTCGACGTGTACTACGGCGACATTCACTTCTGGGCCTTCAACGTCGCCGACGCGGCCATCACGGTGGGCGCGATCCTCGTCCTGTTCGAAGTGCTGTTCCCTGGAGATCGGCATGCATCCGCTGCTGTTTGAGGTCGGCCGGTTTCCCGTCTACACGTACGGCCTCCTGCTCGCGGCCGCGTACCTGACCGGCCTCTGGCTCGCCGTGCGCCGCGCGCGCGCCGGCGGGCTCAACGGCGATCGTGTGATGGACCTCGGCATCCTGATCATCGCGAGCGCCCTCGTCGGTGCCAAGCTGCTGCTGCTGGTCGTGGACTTCGGGCAGTACTCGCGCAACCCGGCAGAGCTGTTCTCCCTGTTCCGTTCCGGTGGCGTGTTTTACGGCGGGCTCATCGTCGCGGTGGTGGCGGCGATGTGGTACATGCGCCGGACGAGACTGCCCTTGTGGCCGACGACCGACGCCTTCGCGCCCGGGATCGCGCTCGGTCACGTCGTCGGCCGGCTCGGCTGCCTGATGGCGGGGTGCTGCTACGGGCGGCCCGCGTCGGTCAGGTGGGCGATCACCTTCACGAACCCCCTCGCCGCCGAGAACGTCGGCACGCCGCTCGGCGTCCCGCTGCACCCCACGCAGCTGTACGAAGCCGGGGCGGAACTCGTGATCCTGGTGCTGCTGCTTGCGACCGAGCGGCGGGGGCGCCAGTTCCCCGGCCGCACGTTCTGGCTGTACATGCTGCTCTACGCGGTCACGCGCTTCGTCATCGAGTTCTACCGCGGGGACCCTCGCGGGGCTGTCGGCGTGCTGTCCACGTCCCAGCTCATCTCGGTGATCCTCGTTCCCATCAGCGTGGCGATGCTGATCCGGCTGGTGCGGCGCGCCCCGGCGCCCCCGCCGGCCGCCGCCGCGCGCAAGCGGGTCGCGTGAGCGCCGACCGGACACGCTACGAGCTGATCGTCGAGCAGGCGCACGACGGGGTTCGACTCGACCAGTTCCTCGCCGCCCTGCTCCCATCGCACTCGCGATCGCAAATCCAGCGATTGATCAAGGGCGAGCAGGTACACGCACCGATGACCCACGTCCGCCCGAGCACGCCCGTGCGGGCCGGCATGCGGATCGCGATCGACATCCCGCCGCCCGGGCCCGCGGCGCCTGAAGCGGAGAACCTGCCGCTGCCCATCATCTACGACGACCCGGACATTGTCGTGATCGACAAGCCCGCCGGCATGGTGGTGCACCCGGGCGCCGGGCATTCGCAGGGGACGCTGGTCAACGCGCTGCTGCATCACGTGAAGGATCTGAGCGGCATCGGCGGTGAGCGTCGCCCCGGGATCGTCCATCGGCTGGATCGGGGAACATCAGGGCTGATGGTGGTCGCCAAGCACGACGCGGCGCATCAGGAATTGTCGCGTCAGTTCAAGCTTCGCGAGGTCGAAAAGGAGTACGTCGCGCTCGTCTGGGGCGTGGTCCAGGCAGGACGGCGAATCGAATCGCCCATCGGCCGCGATCCGAACGACCGCCAGAAGATGTCGAGCCGGGCGCGGCACGCGCGCCACGCCGTCACGCGCGTCACGGGGGCCGAACACCTGCGGGGAGTCTCCCTGCTGAGAGTGGCGATTTACACGGGGCGCACGCATCAGATCCGCGTGCACCTCAGCGAGATCGGCCACCCGATCGTGGGCGACCCGGCCTACGGCGGGCTGCGGCGGCATGTCGCGGGGGACCTGCTGCCGATCAGGCGCCTCCAGCGGCCGTTTCTTCACGCGTCCCGGCTGGCCTTCAAGCACCCGGCGGACGGGCGCGCGATGACCTTCACTGCCCCGCTCGCGCCGGACCTCCAGCAGGTGCTCGACGACATTCGAGGGCTTCAATCCGATGACTGATTTCCAGAAGCTCGATTCACGCGTGGCGTTCCACGGGCGCATCTTCGACGTGCACGTCGATCGCGTGCGCTTCCCCAACGGCAACGAGGTGAACGTCGAGGTCGTCCGCCACCCGCGGTCTGTGGTCCTCATCCCGATGCCGGATCCCGATCACGTCGTGCTCGTGCGGCAGTATCGCTATCCGGTCGCGCAGTGGTTGTGGGAGCTGCCGGCCGGCAGCCTCGATCCCGGCGAGGAGGTCGAAGCCGCCGCGCGGCGCGAGTGCCACGAGGAAATCGGCCTGGTGCCGCGCCAGACGACGCTCGTGGGGCGCTTCTTCCCGACGCCCGGCTTCTGCGACGAAGAAATGTACTTCTATCGCCTCGACGGCCTCGATGCCCCGACGTCGGACGCGGAGATGGACGAGGACGAGATCATCGAGCCGAAGATCTTCGCGCTGGCGGATGCGCGCGCGATGGCGCAGCGCGGCGAGATTTCCGATATGAAGACCGTCGTCGGGATCACTCTGATGAATTCGTCACGAGAACGGCCTCGACGGCCGGCCCTGTAGTTCGCGCCCACGGAAGTCGCGGCCTTGAGGAGCTGTCGCGCAACCACGTAGCCATCCGTCGTTCGCGGAAAGGCGCCGCCTCAAATCCGCAAATCCGCAAATCCGCATGCCCTCGCCTCCTCCGCCGTCGCAACATGGATGTCGATGGTGTCCTCGACCTTTCGCGCGTAGCCTCCGGCGAGCACGATGGCGACGGGCACCCCCGCGCCGCGGATGGCCGACAGCACGGCGCGGTCGCGGCGGCGCAGGCCGTCCTTGGTCAGTGACAGGCCGCCCAGCTGATCTTCCTGGAACGGATCGGCGCCGGCGACATAGACGACGAGCTGCGGGCGATGCGCCTCCACCGCCTCTATCCCTTCCTGGAGCTGCTCGAGGTACTCGCCGTCGGTGGTGCGGTCGCGGACGCCGATGTCCAGGTCGCTCGGCGGCTTCCACGACGGGTAGTTGTGCTCCTGGTGGATCGAGAACGTGAAGACGTCCGCGTCGCTGGCGAAACAGACCGCGGTGCCGTTGCCCTGGTGCACGTCGCAGTCGATCACCGCGGCGCGCGTGATGTGCCCTTCCCGCTGCATCACGCGAATGGCGACCGCGATGTCGTTCACCGGGCAGAACCCTTCGCCGTGGCCGGGAAAGGCGTGGTGCAGCCCTCCTCCCAGGTGCATCGCGACGCCGTCCTGAAGCGCCAGCCGCGCGGCGTCGATGGTGCCGCCGGCCATCGTGAGGAAACCGGCCGCGATCCGGGCGGTCCACGGAATTTCGAGCTTCGCGATTTCGTCGGGCGTGAGCGAGCAGTCTCGCAGCTTGTCGAGATATGACGGAAAGTGGACGAGCGACAGGTCCTCCCAGGTGGCCGGAACAGGCTCTGAAAACACGAACGCCCCGTCCCTGGGGGCGAGGCGTTCTTTGACCAGCCGGTACTTCGCGGTCGGCCAGACATGCGGGCCGATGTTGATCTCGTACGCAGCGGAATGAACGAGGCGCACGCCTCAGTTTACTGTCGGGCGGGCCCCGCCGGAAGCGGCGGCCGCGGACGGACGCCCGACGGCGCCGGGGGTCAGCGCCAGCTTCAACACTTCCTCGATGTGCGACACGAGATGGATCGTCAGCTCGCCGCGCAGTTCCTCGCTGAGGTCTTCCTTGACGTTCTTCTCGTTCTGCCGCGGCAGGATGATCTCGCGGATGCCGTGGCGGCGCGCGGCCAGCACCTTCTCCTTCACGCCGCCGATCGGCAGCACGCGCCCCGAAAGCGTGATCTCGCCCGTCATCGCGATGTCGCCGCGGACCGGACGGCCGGTGAGCTCCGAGGCGAGCGCGGTCACCATGGTGACGCCGGCCGACGGGCCGTCCTTCGGGATGGCGCCCGACGGCACGTGCAGGTGGACCTCGGCGTCTTTGAAGAACGCCGGGTCGGCGCCGAATTCCTTCGCGTGCGCACGGAACCAGGACAGCGCCGTGCGCGCCGATTCCTTCATGACGTCGCCAAGCTGGCCGGTCAGGGTGAGCGCGCTCTGGCCGGGCATCCGCGACGCCTCGATGAAGAGCACCTCGCCCCCGGCCGGCGTCCACGCAAGGCCAATGGCCACGCCGGGATCCTTCGTGCGCTCCTCGAGCTCTTCGTCGAGGAAGCGCGGCGCGCCGAGCATCTCCATCACGACTTCCGGCGTGATGGTCACCGTCTGCTCGTCCCCTTCGGCGCGGCGGCGCGCCACCTTGCGGCAGAGCGCGCCGATCTCGCGCTCGAGATTCCTGACGCCCGCCTCGCGCGTATAGCCCCGAATCACGGCGCTCAGCCCGGCGTCGGTCAACGCGATCTGCTCCGGCGTCAGCCCGTGGTTCTTCACCTGCTTGCCGACGAGGTGCTCGCGCGCGATATTCAGCTTCTCGTCCTCGGTGTAGCCCGGCAGCTCCAGCACCTCCATGCGGTCGCGCAGCGCCGCCGGGATCGTGTCGAGCACGTTCGCCGTCGTGATGAACATCACCTCGGACAGATCGAATGTCACGTCCAGATAATGATCGCGGAACGTATTGTTCTGCTCCGGGTCGAGCACTTCGAGCAACGCCGACGCGGGATCGCCCCGGAAGTCGCTCCCGAGCTTGTCGATTTCGTCCAGGATGAACACCGGGTTCTTCGACTCGGCGCGCCGCAGCCCCTGGATGACCTGCCCGGGCAGCGCCCCGATATAGGTCCGGCGGTGCCCGCGGATCTCCGCCTCGTCCCGCATGCCGCCGAGCGACACGCGCACGAACTTGCGATCGATGGCCGACGCGATCGACCGCGCGAGCGACGTCTTTCCGACGCCGGGCGGCCCGACGAAGCAGAGAATCGGCCCCTTCAGCTCGGGGTTCAGCTTGCGCACGGCGAGGAACTCGAGGATCCGGTCCTTGGCCTTCTCCAGGTCGGAGTGGTCCGCGTCGAGAATCTGCTTCGTCCGCTTGAGATCGATGTGCTCCTCGGTGCGCCTGTTCCACGGGAGCGCGACGATCCAGTCAAGATACGTGCGCGAGACCGTGTACTCCGCGGCCGCCACCGGCATCTTCGACAGCCGATCCAGCTCGCGCAGCGCCTCCTTCTTCACCAGCTCCGGCAGGCCGACCGCCTCGATCTTCTGTCGCAGCTCCTCGATCTCCTTCGCCTGGTCGTCACCCTCGCCCAGCTCCCGCTGAATCGCCTTCAACTGCTCGCGGAGGAAATACTCGCGCTGGTTCTTGCCGACCTCGGACTGGACCTGCGACTGGATCTTCGATCCGAGCTCGAGGACCTCCAGCTCCTTGATGAGCACGCGATTGAGCAGGTCCATCCGCGCGCGCACGTCGACGGTCTCGAGCACCTCCTGCTTGGCCTGCGTGGACAGCGTGGGCAGGCTCGACGCGATGAAGTCGGCGAGGCGTGCCGGGTCCGTGATGTTCGCCGCGAGCGTCTGCAGGTCGTCCGACAGCAGCGAGGACAGCGATACCACCTGCTGGAAGTTGGTCTTGATGTTCCGCTGCAACGCATCCACCTCGAGGCGGTCTTCCTCCTCGAGCCGCTCGTGCGCTTCGACCACCTCCGCCCGCAGGTAGGGCTTCAGCGCGACGAGCCGCTTCATGCGGATGCGCGCCAGCCCCTGGACGATCAGCCGCAGGCTGCCGTCGGGCAGTTTGAACATCTTGTGAATGTGGGTCAGGGTGCCGACCAGGTACAGATCGTCCTGGTCCGGCTCTTCGACGGCGGCTTCGCGCTGCGTGAAGACGGCGATGAGTTTCCCGGTGCCGGTCGCCTCCTCGATGAGACGCACCGAGCTTTCCCGCGCCACGGCCAGCGGCATGAACGACTGCGGGAAGAGCACCGTGTCGCGCAGGGGCAGCACCGGGAGCTCGTCTGGCACGACGACCGGGACTTCCCCGACCGAGCGTTCCTCGATGCCAAGGGGCTCGTCTGCGTCAGCCATAGGTACTGAAAATGGCGTCGTTCGGGCGACCGGGCCGTCGCGCGATCGGGCGATCGCGCCGCAGCCCGGTCGACAGGGGCCGGTCGAGCCTCAGCTCGACATGTCGAAGAAGAGCGACGAGGGGCGGCGCGACGCGGCCTGGCGCTCGCGCTGCTCGGCAATCTCCCGCGCTTCCTCGCAGTCCTTGCAGCGCAGCGCGAACGGCAGCGCGCGCAGCCGGCGCTCCGAGATCTCCGCGCCGCACTCCGTGCAGAAACCAAACGTCCCGGACTCGAGCCGTGCGAGCGCTTCGCCGATCTTGTTGAGCGTCTCCGCCTTCATCTGGATGAGGGCCAGCTCGATGTCTTCCTGGATATCCGCATCGGAACTTTCCGCGGCGTCGAGCACACCGTTGACGGGCGTGCCCGCCCCCTCGGCACGAACGTCGCGGATCTTATCCTTGACCTCGCTGACCATCTCGCGACGCCGTTCCTCGAGGATGCGCCGCAGCTCGGCGTATCGCTCCGGATTCATGTTCTGGTTACGATCCTGAACGCTCATGATGATTGCGACTCCTATCACCTTTCTTGGACACCGTTACAATGCAAAGCCACTGCCACGAAACTCTGCCGGGTGTGGGCACACGTCCGGCGCCGCATTCGCTCGCTTCAGCTCAGTAAGAGTCGGCCTTCGAAGGAGAACCGTGGCAGGTATGGGCGGACGACTTAATCCGCTACCCAGCCGCTCCCCAACGGGACCCATCGGCTAAATGGCTCATCGGCATAGCCTTGTAGGAATCGGACCCGCGGCCCGCATTCCTCGGAAACCCGTCTGCTGCCGGATTAGACGCCGGACAGCCCACTTCTGGTTCGGGCAATCTTACGAGAATTGATGTCCCCTGGCAAGGACACAGCGCGGCACTGCCGGAGGTCCGGCTTGGCTCAAAAGCCACAGTCAGCGGGTCGGCGGAGACTGTATGGTTGGGCTTCAGGGCCTGTCGAAACGCAGAACGCGCCCCATCGCGGCGCCGCGCCGGGCGACCGTGCAGGAATCGAGCAGCCGCGCGAACCGCCTCGCGTAAAGAATCTCGTACGTCTCCTCACGGCCGGGAAACAGCTCCAGGATGCGCTCGCGTGCCGCGGCGACGAGTGCTTCTCCCTCGGCGCGCGTCAGCCCGCTCTGCATCAACACGCCCGCCGTGAAGTCGACGACGAAGCGGACGCGGCGGAGGCGGCGCTGTTCGTCGCGCAACGCCTCGGGCGAGACGTGATCGGGGGTCCCCACGGCGTGCCCTACTGGAGGAACCGCTTGCCGATCGACGCGTTGGGAACGATCCCGCGCTCCACCAGCTTCTGACCGGCGCGACGGCTGCCGGCGCGCAGCCAGCGCTCGTAGAGACGGAGGAGGTCCTGCTGCGAGGTGAGGCCGCTCTGCTCGCTCACCTCGCCGAGCACGTCCACGAAATGCGCGAACCGCTCCGCGAGTTCGGCAAACGTCACGGCGAAGGTGTCGCGATCCAAGCGGCTGAGCGACCCGTAGGCGTACTCACCCATCGAGACGTAGTAATCGACGTCCACGACCTTCCGGCGCAGGCTGTCGGAGAAGAACCCGGAAACAAAGAGCGAGACGTCGCCGAGGCTGCGCAGCCGCGCGCGCTGCTCCTCGCCGCCGCTCTCGAGCGCCTTTGCCAGCCGCAGCGCCAGCGGTTCGTCGTCCAGGGGTGCGGGCGAGCCGGGGCCGAAACGTACGTAGCCGCACAGCAGATTCACGAGGTAGTACGACGTGAGATCGCTGACCTTCAGGCGCCGGTGCTCACAGGCCGATTCCACGAGCGTCCTGAAGTACTCGGCCGGCGTCTCGCGATGAAAGAGTGCCGTGCTCATCTGCGTGAGCTCCTCCTCTCCCGCCAGGTGCGCAGTGCAAGTCGTATTCCGCGAGTTGTGCCGTGAAATTCGGTTGAATTATAGGGAACCGTCCCCGGGAGAGGCAAGAGTTGGCGCAGGCCGATGACATTTATTGACCCTGGGCACGCCGTGTGCGACCCTGAACGGCTCCCAAGCACACGCATGATGGCCCGCCCCGACGAGGACCAGAAGGGGGACAGTCACACTTTCCCAAGACCGAATCGGAAAGTGTGACTGTCCCCTTAGATCTTGAACAGATCGTCGAACGCCTTCTTCGCGCTGGTCGGCCCGGACGATGCGCTGCGCGTCTCGCGCTCCATCGTGGTACGGGGCTCGAAGAGCTCACAGGTGTTGCGCGCGTCCTTCGGCGCGACGCGCGCGGCGATCGGCTGCGCGCATTCGAACCGGCTGCCCGGATCGAAGTGCGTGCACTGCGCGCACGCGTGGAGATCCGACCCGCACTTCCCGCACTGCCCTGTCAGGCTGAAGGCCTGCGCCACGGTGAACTCGTTGCCGCAGCGCGCGCAGCGAACCACGTCGCGGAACCCCGGCATGTTCGGCGCGCGCGGCTCGCGCACGCGGCCGCGGGGCTCGCCGGAATGGGCCGGTTTGGGCGCGTCCGGCCCCTGCCGGCCGCCGGCCGGCCCGGCCGGCTTGGAGGGACGGCCGTCGTCCTGGTAGCCGCGCTGTCGGTACTTGCGGTCGGACATTGGGGTAATTTGCGTTAAAGGTCTATTTCACGCTATTATACGGGGTTCCTGTATCCAAGGACTGACCTGATAATGGCCAAGCGTTGTGAAATCTGCGGGAAGGGCCCGGCGGTGGGCCGCAATATCAGCCACGCCCACAATGTGACGCCGCGCCGGTTCGAGCCGAATCTGCAGCGGGTCCGGGCACTCATCAACGGGGGTATCCGCCGCATCCGCGTGTGCACCCGCTGCCTGCGCTCGAACAAAGTCGTCAAGGCCGCCTAGTCCTCGCCATGCGCCAGGCGGTCTCGACCGAACACGCCCCCAAAGCCATCGGCCCCTATTCGCAGGCGGTGCGCGCCGGCAACATGCTTTTCGTGTCGGGGCAGATCCCGATCGATCCGGCGACCGGCGCGCTGATCCAGGGAGACATCGCGTCGCAGACGCGGCGCGTGCTCGACAACCTCGCCGCGATCCTCAAGGCGGCCGGCGGCTCGCTCGACCACGTCGTGCGCACGACCGTGTTCCTCGCCGACATGGGGGATTTCGCCGCGATGAACGACGTCTATGCGGGCTACTTCTCCAACCCGGCGCCGGCGCGTGCCACCGTGCAGGCGGCACGCCTCCCGAAGGACGCGCGAATCGAGATCGACGTGATCGCCATCCTGTAGATCCCAGAGGCTCCCGGCGATCCGATCACCGCCGTGCCCGCTCCCGTTCCACGTCGAGCACGCCCTCCACGCTCTTGAGCGACTTCACCACCTTCTGCAGGTGTTTCAGGTCGCTGATCTCCACCGTCATGTTGATGCGCCCCAGCCGCTCGCCGTTGCTCGTGGCCTCGACGTTCCGGATGTTGGTGTTGATGCCCGATACTTTCGAGCTGACGTCGGCGAGGATCCCTTTGCGGTCCTCGACCTGGATCGCCAGGCGGACGACGTAAGGCGCCGCGTCCCCGCCCTTGTCCCACTCGACGTCAATTCGCCGCTCCGGATCGAACAGCAGGTTGACCACGTTGCGGCACGTGGCGGAATGCACGGACACGCCCTTGCCGCGCGTGATGTAGCCCACGATGCTCTCCCCGCGGATCGGGTTGCAGCACTTGGCACGGAAGACGAGCAGGTCGTCGAACCCGCGCACCTTGATCTTCTCCTCTCCCGTGCCCAGGACGCGCTTGACGACCGACGTGAGCGCGGTGTCCGGCGCCTTCTCCTTGAGCCCGCCCTGCGGTGCGAGCTTCGTCAGGACGGCGCGCGGCTCGAGCTTCCCGTAGCCGATGGCCGCCAGCAGTTCGTCCGCCTTCGTGACGCCGTAGTCGGAGGCCGCTTTCGCGATCGTCTCGGGTGCGAGCAGATCCTTCAGGTTGACGTCGAAGCGGCGCGCTTCCTTCTCGAACAGCTTCCGCCCGAGCTCGATCGCGCGCGCCTTCTCCTCGCCGTGGATGAAGTGCTTGATCTTGCTGCGCGCGCGCGAGGTCGCGACGAAGTTCAGCCAGTCGCGGCTCGGCTTGTGCCCCGCGGTCGTCACGATCTCGACGATGTCCCCGTTCTTGAGGCGCGTGCGGAGCGGCACCATCTTGCCGTTCACGCGCGCGCCGACGCACTGGTGTCCGACGTCGGTGTGCACGCCGTAGGCGAAGTCGACCGGCGTGGCGCCGCGCGGCAGCGCCTTCACCTCCCCCTTCGGCGTGAAGATGTAGACCTCCTCGGGGTACAGCTCGATCTTGAGGTTCTGGATGAACTCCTGCGGATCGCGCACCTCCTGCTGCCACTCGAGGAGCTGGCGCAGCCAGATGAAGTACTGCTCGTCGCGGTCGGCGCCGACGCGCCCCTCCTTGTACTTCCAGTGCGCCGCGATCCCCTCGTCCGCGATGCGGTGCATGTCCGCGGTGCGAATCTGCACCTCGAAGGGGAACCCCCGCTCGCTGATCACCGACGTGTGGAGCGACTGGTACCCGTTGGGCCGCGGCATCGCGATGAAGTCCTTGATGCGCCCCGGGACCGGCGACCAGGTCTGGTGGATGATCCCGAGCGCGGCGTAACAGTCCTTCACCGAGTGGGTCAGGATGCGCAGCGCGACGAAGTCGTACACCTGGTCGAGATCGATCTTCTGGCGCCGCAGCTTCTGGTGGATGCTGAACAGGCGCTTGATCCGCCCGTCGATCTCGATGATCGGCACCTGCGCTTCCTCGAGCTTGGCCGCGATCGTCCGCTTCAGGTCCTCGATCATCCCCTCGGTGGCCTTCCGGCGCGCCTCGACCTGCGAACGCAGCGCCTCGTACGCCTTCGGCTCGAGAGAGCGGAACGCCAGTTCCTCCAGCTCGTTCTTGACCTTGGCCATCCCCAGCCGGTTGGCGATCGGGGAGTAGATGTCGCGCGTCTCCTGGGCAATCTTCAGGCGCCGCTCCTCGGGCAGGAAGTGCAGCGTGCGCATGTTGTGGAGCCGGTCGGCCAGCTTGACGAGTATGACGCGCACATCGTCAACCATGGCGAGCAGCATCTTGCGGAAGTTCTCCGCCTGGCGCTCCTCGCTGGAGCTGAACGGAATCGCGCCCAGCTTGGTGACCCCCTCGACCAGGTGGGCCACCTCCTCGCCGAACAGCTCCCGGATCCGCTCGATGGTGGTCAGCGTGTCTTCCACCACGTCGTGGAGGAGGCCGGCCGCGATGGTCACCACGTCCAGCCGCATGTCGGCCAGGATGTCCGCCACCTCGAGTGGATGCACCAGGTACGGCTCCCCGGAGTGGCGGACCTGTCCCTTGTGCTCGAAGGCGGAAAAGACATAGGCCCGCCGCAGCAACTCGATATCGGCATCCGGGCTGGCCGACCGGACTTTTTCGACGAGATCTTCGAACCTGATCATGGAGAGCGGTGTCTAAGTTTCATGATAACCGGACGGGCGCAGGCGGGCGGCCGCGGCGCGGGAAATCACGGCAAAAAGGCCCTGTTTTTCGCCATACGGCGCTTGACGGTCCGAAATCCGGTTCACTATACTGACCGGGTTCGGGCGAATTCATTCTCCCCGTCCTACAAACCCACTCCGGGCGCCGGGCCAGACGTTCCCGGTCGCATCAAGGGGGAGCTTATGCGAAAGTCCATGCGGGGCCTGCTGGCCATGGCGATGGTCGCGGCGCTGGCCCTGTCCGTCACGGCTTGCGGCAAGTTCAACGAACTCAAGGCCAAGAAGAACTTCAAGGACGCGAACGCCCTGTACCAGCAGGGGGAGTTCCGCCGCGCCGCCACGGAGTACGAAACGGCGCTCCAGCAGGATCCAAACCTGGTGACCGCCTACTTCTATCTGGGTAACAGCTATGACAATTTGTACAAGGCCACCCGCAAGGGTGAGCCCGAGAACGACAAGTTGCTCGAGAACGCGATCAAGAACTACAGGATTGCCGCTGAACGGGAAGAAAACCCGAAGATGAAGCGGCTTGCGCTGCAGTACCTGGTCGCCGCGTACGGGCCCGACAAGCTGAACGACCCGGAGCAGGCCGAGCCCATCGTCAGGCGGATGATCGAGATGGATCCGAAGGAAGTCGAGAACTACTCGGCGCTCGCGCGCATCTACGAGGATGCAGGCCGCTATGACGAGGCCGCGCAGGTGCTCGAGCAGGCCAAGCAGGCCCGCCCGAACGACCCCACCGTGTACATGACAATCGCCGGCTTCTACAACCGGCAGGGTGAGTTCGACAAGACGATGGAAGCGCTCCAGCAGCGCGCCCAGATCGAGCCGAACAACCCCGAGGCGCATTACACCATCGCGACGTATTACTGGGACAACGCCTTCCGGAACTTCCGGCTGACCGACGCCGAGAAGAAAGACAACATCGAGAAGGGGATCGAGGCGTCGACCCGGGCGATCGAGCTCAATCCCAACTACATGGAGGCACTGACCTACAAGAACCTCCTGCTCCGGCTCAAGGGCAACCTGGAACAGGATCCCGCCAAGCGCGCCGCGCTCTACAAGGAGGCGGATACGCTGCGGAACAAGGCCATCGAACTCCAGAAGAAGAAGACCGCGGGAGTGGGCGACTAAGGGTTCAGGGTTCAGGGTTCGGTTCATTAAGGGCCGCTGGCGATCATCGCCAGCGGCCCTTTTCGCTTCTGCGAGCGACCCTATTTCGACTCGTACTCCCTGAGGAACCCCTCGAACTCCCAGGTGCTCCTGCTCGTCGGTCAGGATCGTGATCGCCATGTCCTGCGTGACGTAGTCGATGCCGTCGCACGCCTTCACGAGGGCGTCATCGTGGCGTGGGGACGCCACAGCAGGACGAAGGTGAACCTCCCCTCCGTGCGAACCTTTGCGTACGTAAGAAGGGCCGCCTGTCTGTGCGACAGGCGGCCCCAGGTTGTTCGATCGATGTGAAGCTTACAGTCCCGACGGGGCGCTTGCGGCCGCCGCCTGGCGCATGCCGAGCGTGACGATCCCGACCTTCTCCACGCCGGCGCCCCTCGCCGCGTCGATGATCTCGACGATCTCGCCGTACCGCACGGACGGATCGCCGACGATGAACATCGTCTTGTCCTTGCGCTGCTCGAAGATGTTCCGGAGCCGCGTTTCGAGCTCCGACATCTTGACCGGCTGCTTGTTGACGGCCATCTGCCGGCCCGCGTTGTACTCAACGACGATCTGGTTGAGGTCCGGCGTGTCGTTCGGGTTCTGGTTCGTCTCGAGCGGCAGGTTGATGTCCACGCCCTTCTGGGTCAACGGAAGGGCCGCCATGAAGATGATCAGGAGCACGAGGAGCACGTCGATCAGCGGCGTGACGTTCATATCCGCCGACGCGTGCAGTTCCGCGCCCTTGACGACCTTCTCGGCGCCGTGGTGCTTGTGCGCGTGTGACATTACTTGCCTCCCGTCTCACCGGGCCGCAGCTTGCGCTCGGTGATGAGGCCGACGTTCTCGATGTTCGCCTTCCGGAGGTCGTCCATGGCCTCCATGATGGCGCTGTACGGCGCGTCCTCGTCCCCCTTGATGAGGACGACCCGCTCCTTCGTATCCTCGAGCACGTTGGCCACGCGGTCCGCGAAGTCGCGGCGATCCACCGGCACGCCGTTCACGAAGAACCGGCTGTCCGCCGTGACGTGCAGGACGGTCTGCTCCTGCGTGTCCGGCTTGTCGCTCGTGTTCGCCGCCTGCGGCAGCTTGACGTCGACGCCCTTCTGCAGCATCGGCGCGACCAGCATCATGATGATGAGCAGCACCAGCATGACGTCGACGAGCGGCGTGACGTTGATGTCGGCCTTGAGGCCGCCTTTGGCGCCGCCAACATCCATTGCCATGGTTGTGTCCCCTTACGCGGTCTTCTTGATGAAGTAGTCGACCAGCTCGGACGACGAGTTGTCCATCTCGACGTTGAAGTACTCGATGCGCCCCGACAGGTAGTTGTAGAACCACACCGCCGGGATGGCGACGAGCAGCCCGAGCGCCGTTTCGACGAGCGCTTCCGCGATACCGGCCGACACCGCGCCGATACCACCCGAGCCTGTGGCCGCGATGCCCTGGAACGCGGTGATGATGCCGACCACCGTGCCGAGCAGCCCGACGAACGGCGCGGTCGCGCCGATGGTCGCGAGCGCCGCGACCCCTTTCTTCAGGTCGTTGGCCGTCAGCGCCGCCGCGCGCTGGATCGCGCGCCGGACGGTGTCGACGAGGTCTTCACGGCTCAGCGTCGAGCCGCTCTCCTGCTGGAACTGGTATTCCTGCAGGCCGGCGAGCACGACCTTCGCGAGGTGGCTGTACCGGAAGTTCTTCGAGGACGACACGGCGATCGCATCCTTCAGGCGCCCTTCCTTGAGGTGCTTGGCGACCTGCGGCGCGTACAGCTTCGACTGCTTCCGCGCCTGGGTGAACGTGTAGATGCGCTCGATCGCGACGCCGAAAGACCACATGGACATGATGGCCAGGATGACCGCGATGGCCTTCGCGACCCAACCCATCTGGTTCCACATTTCGATCAGGTTCATTCCGCCTTCCATCGATCCAACCTCCGAATAAGTGCGGGTTACGTGTCTACTGCAGCGTGAAGTTGACGGTGACCGTCATGATGACCGGCACCGGCACGCCGTTGAGCAGCGTCGGCGTGAACTCCCACTGCCTCACCGCGTCGAGCGCCGCCTGGTCGAGCAGCGGGATCGAGCGGAGCACCTTCGCGTCCTTCACCTTGCCATCCGGTCCGATCGTCGCCTCGATGATGACCACCCCCTGCACGCGCGCCGACTGCGCGATGGGCGGATACGCCGGGTTGACGTGCTTGCGCTTCTGCGGCGCGCGGATGTTGCCGCCGACGCGCACCGGCGCCTGGGGCGGCGGGGGGGGAGGCGGCGCCTCCGGCAATCCGCCAACGACGCCGCCGACCACGCCGCCAGGGACGCCGCCTTCGACGCCGCCCGCGACCCCTTCGGCTGCGGTGGCCGCCACCGCGCTTTCAGGCTTGATCTCGCTCGGCGCCTCGATCGGCGCCGCGGCGGGATTGGCCTGCACCGGCTGCACCTTCGGCGCAGCAGGCGTGGGCGCTGGCGGCGGGGGTGGGGGTGGCGGCGGGGGTGGGGGAGCCGCCACGAACGCCATCATTGCCGGCGGTGTCGGCAGCACGTCAGCCGCCATCAGCGGAATGATGATGAGAGCACCAAGAATAAGAACGTGAGCGGCAATGGAGAGCGGGACAACGTACCACTGCTTCGATCCAACCCTGACGGATGGATCGGTCACATCGCCGAACATTTCACGCGGCACGGGTGAGTCCTCCTACAGAAGGAGCGGGAGCCGACAAAGGACGCAAGTATATCGGCAGCCAAAAACCGGTGTCAACGAATCGCCTTGAAGCCTTAGACACCGGATCCCGAACGATGGCCACCGGTTCCGAAAAATCCGGCGCGGCTCCCGGGAACCCGGCCGTAAAGGCAGGAGCCGCGGATGGGCCGGCCTCTATGGTCCGGACGCCCCGTCCGGGGCGACAAGAGACCCCGACCCCGTTTTTACGCCTTGATCCGCATACTGTAAAACGACCGGTACACGAACGTCATCGAGATCAGCAGGAACAGGGCCGAAAGCCCATAGCCGAGCCCCACCCCCACGTCCCTGGACAGCTGCACCCCCAGCTCCACGGCCAGCAGCCCGAACAGCGTCGTGAACTTTATGACAGGATTCATCGCGACCGACGACGTGTCCTTGAAGGGATCCCCGACGGTGTCGCCCACGACCGTCGCCGCGTGGAGCGGCGTGCCTTTTTCTTTCAGCTCCACTTCGACGATCTTCTTGGCGTTGTCCCACGCGCCGCCGGCGTTCGCCATGAAGATCGCCTGGAAGAGGCCGAAGAGCGCGATGGAAATCAGGTAGCCGATGAAAAAGTAGGGCTCGAGGAACGCGAACCCGAGCGTGCCGAAGAAGATCGCCAGGAAGATGTTGAACATCCCCTTCTGCGCGTACTGCGTGCAGATCTCGACGACCTTCTTGCTGTCGGCCACCGATGCCCGCTCCGGCCGGTCCAGGCGGATGTTGCGCTTGATGAACTCCACGGCGCGGTACGCGCCCGTGGTCACCGCCTGGGTGGACGCGCCGGTGAACCAGTAAATCATCGCGCCGCCGGTCACCAGCCCCAGCAGGAACGGCGCGTGGAGGATCGACAGGTTCCGGACCAGCTCCGGCTGCAGCCCCTCGGTCAGCACGACGATGATCGAGAAAATCATCGTCGTGGCGCCCACGACGGCGGTGCCGATCAGCACCGGCTTGGCGGTGGCCTTGAAGGTGTTGCCCGCGCCGTCGTTCTCCTCGAGCAGGTGCTTCGCGCGCTCGAAGTCGACGTCGAAGCCGTAGTCCCGCTTGATCTCCTGCTTGATGCCGGGAAGCGTCTCGATGACCGACAGCTCGAAGACGGACTGCGCGTTGTCGGTGACCGGCCCGTACGAGTCCACGGCAATCGTCACCGGCCCCATCCCGAGGAAGCCGAACGCCACGAGGCCGAACGCGAACACCGCCGGCGCGATCATCAGCGCCTCGAGCCCCATGAGGCTGACGCCGTAGGCGATCGCCATCAGCGCGACGATGCTGACGCCGAGCCAGTACGCGCTGAAATTGCCCGCCACGAAGCCGGACAGGATGGTGAGCGACGCCCCCCCCTCCCGCGCCGACGCCACCACTTCCCTGACGTGGCCCGATTCGGTCGACGTGAAGACCTTCACCAGCTCGGGGATGATCGCGCCGGCGAGCGTGCCGCACGTGATCACGACCGACAGCTTCCACCACAGGGACCCGTCGCCGAGGTCGGCAATCAGCCAGCGCGACACGATGAAGGTGAGGACGACCGACACGACCGACGTGATCCACACCAGCGAGGTGAGCGGCGCCTCGAAGTTCATCGCGCGCGCCTCGCCGTAGCGGGCGCGGGCTATCGCGTTGTTGATCACGTAGGACAGCCCGCTGGCGACGATCATCATGACGCGCATCATGAAGATCCACACGAGCAGCTGGACCTGCACGAGCGGGTCCTTCACCGCGAGCAGGATGAAGGAGATCAAGGCGACGCCGGTGACGCCGTACGTCTCGAAGCCGTCCGCCGTCGGGCCCACCGAGTCGCCGGCGTTGTCCCCGGTGCAGTCGGCGATCACGCCCGGATTCCGCGCGTCGTCTTCCTTGATGTTGAAGACGATCTTCATGAGGTCGGACCCGATGTCCGCGATCTTCGTGAAGATGCCGCCGGCGATTCGGAGCGCCGCCGCGCCCAGCGACTCGCCGATGGCAAACCCGATGAAGCACGGTCCGGCGTAGTCGCCCGGAATGAACAGCAGGATGCAGAGCATCATGAACAGCTCGACGCTGATGAGGAGCATCCCGATGCTCATGCCCGCCTTGAGCGGGATGTCGTAGATGGGGAACGGCCTGCCGCGCATCCCCGCGAACGCCGTCCGCGAGTTCGCGTAGGTGTTGATGCGGATGCCGAACCACGCCACGCCGTAGCTGCCGCCGATCCCGATCAGGCTGAAGATCAGGATGATCACCACTTTCACCAGCGCGAAATGCGCCAGGAAATAGAAATAAAAGAACATGACGGCGCCGATGAACAGCTCGAGCAGGAGGATGAAACGCCCCTGTGTGATCAGGTAGGTCTTGCAGGTCTCGTAGATCAGTTCCGAGATCTCCCGCATCGACTGGTGGACCGGCAGGCCGCGCAGCTGCGTGAACATCACGTACCCGAAGCCCAGGCCGAGCAGGCACACGCCGAGCCCGGCCAGGAGCAGCGTCCGGGCCCCGATGCCGCCGAAGGTGACCGGCGACAGATCCGGCAGCACGAGGTTGGCCTCACCGCCGCGGTGCTGCGGCCCCTGCGCCGGCACGGCGGATGACTCCGGGGTCGGATGCGGAGTCGATGGTTGCGCCACCGCAATCGCCGGCATCGCGAGCAGCAGTACCGCGAGCACAACACTCTTCACGCTCGTCTCTCCTCTCTTGAACATCGTCACATCCCTGGATCGTCGAATCCTCATATCCCCAGATCCTCACCGCGTCGCACCCGCAGCCGCGCGGCGAGCGCCATGCCGCCGGTCAGGAAAATCCGGATCCCCTGCTCGACGGTGATGTCGGGATAGAACACCTTGTCGCGCGGGCAGATCAGGACGTCGCCGAGATACAGATGGTTGGTGGGGACGTAGACCGCGATGAGCCGCTCGGGCCCCTGCCCGCGATCGATGGTGAACTCGCGCGTCAGGAAGCCGAGCACGAACCCGCGCGCGCTGTCCTCCAGCAGCACCACCCGCTTGAACCCGTACTCGTTATCAGGCGAAAAGGCGACGACCAGCTGCTTGACTGGCGCGTAAATCGTGCGGAACACCGGCACGCGCAGCAGATAGTACTCCGCGCGCTGCACCAACCGCCTGCCGATCACGTTGCCCGCGAAGGCGCCGATCAGCAGCACGCCCAGGACAATCGTCACGACGCCCAGCCCCGGCACCTCGCGGCCGAGCCATTTCGCGTAGAGCGGTCCGAGAAACCCGTCGGCCTGGCGGAACAGCCAGACGAGCGCCGCGACGCTGACGACGAGCGGCACCGTCACGAAGAAGCCGGTGATGAAGCTGCGGCGCAGCCACTGGATCACAGCAGTCCCACGGCGAGCGCGCCAAGCAGCGCCACGCCCGCCACGATGCGATACCAGGCGAAGGGGGCAAAGCCCGCCCGCCCGACGAAGGCCAGGAACGGCCGCACGACGAGGGCCGCGGCGACGAACGCCGCGACGAACCCCACGACGATCTCCGCCGCGCGGTCGAACGCGAAGTGCCCGCGGAAGGCGACCAGGTCGTGCACGAACGCCGCCACCATCGTGGGCATCGCGAGAAAAAACGAGAACTCCGCGGCGGCGCGGCGGTCGAGCCGCATCAGCAGGCCGCCGACGATCGTCGCGCCCGAGCGCGACACGCCGGGGACGAGCGCCAGCACCTGAAACGCGCCCACGCCGAGCGCGCGCGCAACCGGCGTCTGGTCCGCTTCCGCCACGGCAGCCGGCGATCGGAACCGCTCCACCAGCAGCATGACGATGCCGCCCGCGATGAACGCGGCCGCGATCACCGCCGTGCTGTGATAGAGGACCGTCTTGACGTAGTCCGCCAGCAGCGCGCCCGCGACGAGCGACGGCACGAACGCCGCCAGGATCGCCATCGCGAACCGGCGCGCGCCGGCCTCCTCCGGCAGTCCTGCCACCAGCGCGCGCAGCTTCGCGCGGTACAGCCACATGACCGCCAGGATCGATCCCAGCTGGATCATGACGGTGAACGCGCCGCCCGGGTCCTCGTAGCCGAGCAGGTTCGCCGCCACAAGGAGATGCGCGGTGGACGAGATCGGCAGGAACTCGGTGAGCCCCTGCAGGACGCCGAGCAGCGCCGCGGTGAGCAGATCCACCAGGCCCACTGGGCTACGACGCGCGCGCCTTGCGGTCTTTCCTGTCGCCCTTGTCGCCCTTGTCGCCCGCCGGCGCGGCCGGCGCGCGCGCCCGCGCGCGCCGCTTGCTCAGGATGATGGCGATCGCCGAGGCGATGAAGATCGTCGAGTACGTGCCGCTGACGATCCCCACGAGCATCGTGAAGGCGAAGGCGTGCAGCACCTCGCCGCCAAACAAGAACAGCGCCAGCACCGCCGCGAAGGTCGTCCCGGCGGTGATGATCGTCCGCCCCAGCGTCTGGTTCACGCTGAGGTTGACGACCTGGTCCAGCGCATCGCGCCGCATGCCGCGCAGGTTCTCGCGCACCCGGTCGAAGACGACGATCGTGTCGTTCACCGAGTACCCGGTGATCGTCAGCAGCGCCGCGACGACGTTCAGCGACAGCTCGTAGCCGGCAAACGACAGGCAGGCGAGCGTGACGAGGATGTCGTGGAGCGTGGCGGCAATCGCGCCGATCGCGAAGCTGAAGCGGAACCGGAACGCGATGTACGCCGTGATCCCGAGGATCGAGGCGAGGGTGGCGTAGATTCCCTTGCGCTGCAGGTCGCGGCCGACGACCGGCCCGACGATCTCGCGGCTGAGGAGCTCGGGCTTGCCGATGTCGGCGCGGACGAGCGCGTCCTCGACGGCGCGAGAGCCCTGCTCGAGGCTCGCCCCCTCCTCCGCCACCATCTCGGGCAGGCGGATCAGGATCTC
The DNA here is from genome assembly GCA_016184105.1 of Acidobacteriota bacterium. Lineage (NCBI taxonomy): Bacteria > Pseudomonadati > Acidobacteriota > Acidobacteriota bacterium. The sequence goes on along the minus strand of JACPDI010000047.1, from coordinate 27,340 downwards.
GTTCTCGCCGGGCTGGCCGTACGACTGGATGATCTCCTCGCCGGGCAGCCCGCTGATCGCGCTGCGCACGGCGTCTTCGGAGATCGGCCGGTCGAACTTATAGACGAGGACCGTGCCGCCCGAGAAGTCCACGCCGAGGGGCACACCGCCGCGCGACACCATCAGGGCGAGTCCGCCGAGGACGACGACCGCCGAGAGCGCGAGCGCGTGCCAGCGCCAGCGGAGAAAGTTGTAGTGCGCGTTCGTGAAGATTCGCATAAGGACCCTAGATGCTCAACTTCGCCGCGGTGCGGCGTCCCAGTACCATCTCGAAAATCGTGCGCGACACGAACACGGCGGTGAACACGTTCGACAGCAGCCCGAAGAACAGCGTCGTCGCGAACCCGCGGATCGGCCCCGTGCCGAACTGGAAGAGGAAGGCGGCGGCGATGAGCGACGCCACGTGCGTGTCGAGAATCGTGAGGAACACGCGGTCGAACCCCGCGGCGACCGCCGCGCGGGCCCCCTTGCCCGCGGCCATCTCCTCCTTGATGCGCTCGAAGATCAGCACGTTCGAATCGACACCCATGCCGATCGTCAGGATGAAGCCGGCGATGCCGGGCAGCGTCATGGTGGCGCCGATGTACGCCATGAACCCGAGCAGGATCACGAGATTCATCGCCACCGAGACGAGCGCGTTGATGCCCGAGAGCTTGTAGAACGCCAGCATGAACAGGGCGACGAGCAGGAGTCCGGTGATCGACGCGTACACGCCCGCGCGGATGGAATCGCGGCCCAGCGTCGGCCCGACCGTGCGCTCCTCCAGGTAGGTCAGCGACGCCGGCAGCGCGCCCGACCGCAGCACCAGCGACAGGTCCGCGGCCTCCTGCTGGGTGAAGGAGCCGGTGATGCGCCCCTCGTCGGTGATGCGCCCCTCGATCGTCGGCGCCGACTGGACGCGCCCGTCCAGGATGATGGCGAGCTGGCGCCCGATGTTGGCGCCGGTCACCGTCCCGAACTTCCGGGCCCCCTCGCGGTTCAGCGAGAAGCTGACCGCGGGCTGGTTGTTCTCGTCGAGCGTCGGGCGCGCGTTGCGCAGGTCGCGCCCCGTGACGGCGGCGACCCGGCGCACCGTGTAATAGACGGTTTCCGCGCGCCCTCCCTCCGTCGCGGCGCTGACGCCGGGCACGACCTGCATCTCCGGCGGCTCCTTGCCGCCGCTCGCCTTCAGCAGCTCCTCGCGCGAGGTGGCGGGACCCGACTCGACGATCTTCAGCTCGAGCATCGCCGTCGAGCGGATGATCTCCTTCGCCCGGGCGACGTCGCTGACGCCCGGCAGCTGGACGAGAATCTGGTCCGCCGCCGTGCCGTGCAGCGCGACGATCGGCTCGGCGACGCCCAGCTCGTTCACGCGCCGCTCGATGGTCTGCAGCGCCTGCGTGACCGAATCCTGGCGGAGCTGGATCGCGACGTTCGGCTTCATGCGGTACACGTACGTGCCGCGCGCGCCCGACTCGCGGTTGTAGACCGTGCCCACCTCTTCGTCGGCTGTCCGCCGGAACTCCTGGTCGCGATCGACGGACACCCCTTCGACACGGAACTCGGTCGGGGAGGCCGGCGCGATCGTGACGTTGATGCCCTTGCCGCTCAGCGTCTCGCGCAGGCGCTCGGAGGACGCCTCGGTTTCAATGCGCAGCGCATCGTCGGTCTGCACCCGGAGGACCAGGTGGACCCCCCCCTTGAGGTCGAGACCGAGCCGCACCTTCTGCTGCGGCGGGTAGAAGGCCCACACGGCAATCGCCGTGACGGCGAGGATAGTGATCACTTTCCAGCGAAGGTTCTTGGTCATGGGGTCTGAATCTCGGGTCTACGTGACCGTGCCGCTCATGCGCCCTGTTCGGGGACAACCGGCTCCTGGCCCTGGTACCCGCCGATGGCGGCACGGGCGATGTGGATCCGGACCTTGTCCGCGATCTGCAGCTGCACGGTGCGCTCGTCGACTTTCGTCACCTGGCCGTAGATCCCGCCGGTGGTGACGACCTGGTCGCCCACCTTGAGCGAGCTCTGGAAGTCCTGGATCTTGCGCTGCCGCCGTTTCATCGGCTGCAGGATCAGGAAATAGAAGATGGCGAGGATGAGCGCGAAGGGCAGGAACTGCCAGAGCGGGCTCGGCCCTCCGGCCGGGGCCGCCATCGCGATCAGATGCAGGTCAGCAAGGCTGTTCATGTCGTGATGGATCGGCGAGAAAACGTCCGATGGAATTCCTGTCGCAAATTCTCGAACGTGCCGAACACTATAGCCTCCCTAATCCTCCGCATGGTGTCAAGGTAAAAGTAGAGGTTGTGCAACGAGTTGAGGGTCGCGGCGGTCATTTCCTGGCTGAGGAAAAGGTGGCGCAGGTACGCCCGTGAAAAAGTACGGCACGTGTAACAGCCGCACGCCGGGTCGGGCGGGCGCTCGTCGTCGGCGTAGCGCGCGTTCTTGATGACGAGGCGGCCATCGCGCGTCAGCAGCTGCCCGTTCCTCGCGTTGCGGGTCGGCAGCACGCAGTCGAACAGGTCGATGCCGCGCGCCACGCACTCGATCAGGTCGTCGGGCATGCCGGTGCCCATCAAGTACCGCGGCCGGTCGTCCGGCAGCCGCGGCGCGGTGTGCCCCACCACGTCATACATCACGTCCACCGGTTCGCCGACGCTGAGCCCTCCGATCGCGTACGCCTCGAAACCGACCTCCGTCGTCCGCTGGACGCTTTCGGTGCGCAGGTCCGGGTACACGCCCCCCTGGATGATGCCAAACTGCGCCTGTCCCCGATTGGTCGCCCGCACGCCCGGCGCCTCGCCGGCGCCGATCGCCTCGAACCGCGCGCGGGCGCGCGCCGCCCATGACGCGCTTCGCTCCATCCCCCGTCGCGCGACGTCCGGCGTGGCGGGCGAGGCCACGCACTCGTCGAGCACCATCGCGATGTCGGATCCGAGCTGGGCCTGGATGTCGGTCGCCTTCTCCGGCGAGATCGCGTGCGCGCTGCCGTCGAGATGCGACTGGAAGCGGACACCCTCGTCGGTGACCGTCCTGGTGTCCGCGAGGCTGAAGACCTGATAGCCTCCGCTGTCGGTGAGGATCGGCCGGTCCCAGGACATGAAGCGGTGAAGCCCCCCGTGCCGGGCAATCAGATCGTCGCCGGGCCGCAGGTAGAGATGGTACGTGTTGGCGAGCACGATCTGCGCACCCGCGTCCAGCAGATCGCGGTGCGTGACGGCCTTCACCGCCGCGCGGGTGCCGACCGGCATGAACGCCGGCGTGTCGACCTCGCCGTGCGCCGTGCGCAGCACGCCCGCCCGCGCGTGGCCTGAGCGATGGGTGATCGTGAACTCGAGCGCCGGCGCCACGCTCGTAGCTTATAATCGAATGCTCGGACCAGCAGGGATTTCCCGTGAATCTTCCACGTAAGCGTCTTCGCGTCGGCGTGTTGTACGGCGGCCGCTCCGGCGAGCATGAAGTGTCGCTCGCGTCGGCGGCGGCGGTGTTTGCCAATCTCGATCGCGAGCGCTACGAGCCGATCGCGATCCGGATCGAAAAGGATGGCCGCTGGGTGCTCGCCGATCGCCCGCCCACGGCCGCCTCGGCGGCTGAAGTGATCGAACAGGCGCGTCTCGAAGGCTCGCGCTCCCGCGGCGGCCGCGAGATCTTCCTGCTGCCGCGCCCGGGCGACGAGACGCTGCTGGCGATCGATCGCCGCGGCACGGGGAACGGCGACGGCAGCCCGGCGAACGTGACCGAGCTGCACCTCGACGTGATCTTCCCGGTCCTGCACGGGCCGTACGGCGAGGACGGGACGATGCAGGGGCTCCTGGAGCTGGCCAACGTGCCGTACGTCGGCGCCGGCGTCCTCGCCTCGTCGGTTGGCATGGATAAGGTCACGTCCAAGGTCATCTTCGCCGCGCGGAAACTGCTCGTGGCCGATTATGAGCTGGTGCTCCGGGGGGACTGGCTCGCCGATCGCGCCGGCGTGGCGAGGCGCGTCGCGAAGCGGCTCGGATTCCCGGTCTTCGTCAAGCCGGCCAACCTGGGATCGAGCGTCGGCGTCTCGAAGGTGAAGATCGCGGACGAGCTCGCCGCGGCCATGGATCTGGCCGCCAGCTTCGACCGGCGAATCATCGTCGAAGCCGCGGTGCCCGACGCGAGGGAGATCGAGGTGGCCGTCCTCGGCAACGACACGCCGGAAGCGTCGGTCCCCGGCGAGATCATTCCCTCGCGCGAGTTCTACGACTACGAGGCCAAGTACCTGGACGAGGGGTCGAGGCTCCTCATCCCGGCGCCGCTCACCGGGGAGCAGACTGCGTCGACTGCAGCGGGATGGCGCGCGTCGACTTCCTCCTGAGCCGGTCGACCGGCCAGATCTACATCAACGAGGCCAACACGATCCCCGGCTTCACCACGATCAGCATGTACTCGAAGATGTGGGAAGCCTCCGGGCTGTCCTACCCCGCGTTGCTCGACCGGCTGATCGCGCTCGCGCTGGAGCGCCACGCCGAACGCCAGCAGCTCAAGACCTCGGTATGACCCTCGGGGGGCGGCCGGCTGCGGCGGATCGGCCGGCTCGCGCGGCGGTCCGGGTCAACCGCGGCCTGCGGCAACTTCGGCGGATGATTGCGGCGCTGCTCATCTGCGTGACGCTGCTGCAACTGCCGGTGGCCGCGCAGGCCCCGCCGGCAAGGCGGCTCCGCGGTTCCGAAGCGCTCGGGGCGGTCTACGACACCATCCTGGACGGACGAAGCGCCGATCAGATCGACATCGAGCTGGGGAAAGCCTGCCCGCCGGCTCCGGCGGAAGCGTGCCAGGTCCTGCGCGTGACGGGGGCCTGGTGGCGCATCCAGCGCGATCCGCACACGCGCGCCGGCGATGCCGCGTTCATGCACGACGTGGACGCGGCGATCGCGGCGACCGAGGCGTGGACCGGCCGCGCGCCGCGCGACGGGGAGGCCTGGTTTTATCTCGGCGCCGCATACGCGCTGCGCGTGCAGTTCCGCGTGCTGCGCTCCGAGAAACTGGCGGCCGCGCGCGATGGCAAGCGGATTAAACAGGCGCTCGAACGCGCGGTCGCGCTCGACCCGCGGCTGAACGACGCGTACTTCGGCATCGGCCTCTACCAGTACTATGCCGACGTGGCGCCGGCGGCCGCGAAGATCCTGCGGTGGCTCCTGCTGCTGCCCGGCGGTGACAAGAAGGAGGGGCTGCGGCAGATGCTGCGCACGCAGGCCTTGGGAGAGGTGCTGAGGGGGGAGGCGGACTTCCAGCTCCACATCCTGTACCTCTGGTACGAGAACCGGCCTGACCGCGCCGTGGAACTGCTCGAGCGCCTCCGCGCGCGGCATCCGACCAACGCGTACTTCGCGATCCTCATCGCCGAGATCCAGGACATCTACTTTCACGACCCGACCGCGGCGCTGGCCGCCTACGCCTCGGTGCTCGCCTCGGCGCGCGAGCACCGCGTCAGCGACCCGCGCATGGCGGAGACGCAGGCGCGGATCGGCATGGCGCGCCAGCTCGAGGCACTGGTGGAAACCGACCGCGCCATCGAGCAGCTGAAGGCGACGCTGGAGCTGCGCCCGGAGGCCCCCTACTCGGCGCGCGCGCTGGCGGCGTTCCGCCTCGGCGAGGCGTACGACCGCATGGGTGACCGGGATCTGGCCTCGGCCGCGTACCGGTCGGCGCTCGCGGCCGCCCCCGCCGACGACCCGCTCGGCATCGTCAACCAGGCGAACCGCGCGCTGGGCCGGCGGCCGGATGCGCGGGTCGCCGACGCGTACCGGCTGTCGATGGAGGGGTGGCGCGCCCTGCAGCGCAACGAGCTGGGAACGGCCGCCGCGGCGCTGACCCGGTCGCTGCAGCTGCGCGGCAACGATCCGGTGTCGCACTATCGCGCAGGGCGCCTCGCGCAGGCGCGCGGCGACGAGGCGGACGCGCTTCGCTCGTACGACCGCGCGATCCGGCTGCGCGCCGCATGCCCGCCAACGATCCTCGCCGCCGCGTATCTCGATGCGGGACGACTGCACGAGCGGGCCGGGCGCCGCGATCGCGCCGCGGCGATGTATCGCGGCGCGTCCGGCGTGTTCGGCGCGTCCGCCGAAACGCGCACGCTCGCCCAGCGACTGCTCGCGCGCCTCTCGGCGGCCACGGCATCGCCGCGCGCCGCGCGCGCGGCGCGCCGCTAGGCCGCGGTCTCCTACAGCGCGCGCCGTGCGGCGCCGAAAACACCTTCGGGAGAGAAAATTTTTGACTTCAAGCGATGTTTTGTGCTTGACACCGAATTTTTCTCATCCATAATCTACATCTGGTATGCAGGTGGCTTGCTCAGCCCACCTGTAGCGACCACTCGGAACCGGATAGAACGCTGAGCTGCCAAATTCCTGAGGAGGAAGAATGGCGAAGAAGACTGCAAAGGGCGGCAAGAAAAAGGGCGGCAAAAAGAGATAGCCGTCGCCGGTCCCGGGGGTGTTAGGCGAGCCTGACACCCCCGAAGTTTTTTGCAGCAGGATCTTCCGGGCATGACGCCCGGAAGTGCAACGAAGCTGAGGGCGCCGCACGGGTTCCCTGGCGTGCCGGTAGGCAGCAGGCAATCGCGCGGTTGAAGCTCTCACGAACGCCCGGACGAAAGGGGGGAACACACATGGCGAAGAAAGGCGGCGCGAAGAAAGGTGGCGCCAAGAAGAAGGGTGGCAAGAAGCGGTAAGCTTCTGCCCTAGCCACTAGGGAAAGGGGGCCGAAAGCAGCCCCCTTTTTTTATTGCGGACGTTCTTCTTCCCTCTTACCTTTTCCCTTTTTCCCTGTTACCTTGCACGCGTCAAGGTCACCCCGTCCCACACCCGCGCCCGCTCGATCACGTCCCACTGCTGCAGCCGATCGACCACCTCCATGCCTTTGACCACGCGGCCGAAAATCGTGTAGCGCGCGTCGAGGTGCGGCTGTGGCGAGTGCGTGATGAAGAACTGGCTCCCCCCCGTGTCGCGCCAGTCGAGCGCCATGCCGACCGCGCCGCGCACGTACGGCAGTTGGTTGATCTCGTCGCGGATCGTGAAGTTCGGTCCCCCCTCGCCGTCACCGCGCGGGTCCCCCACCTGGACGACGAAATTCGGAACGACACGGTGGAAGGGGATGTTCGTCAGGAACCCCTTGCGCGCGAGCGCCATGATGGTGTGCGCCGTCAGCGGCGCCTCGCCGACGGCGAGTTCGATTTCAATCAGGCCCTTGGTGGTCTCGAGGTAGAGATGCGGCGAGAAGCGGGGCGCGACCACCTCGGGCGCGTCGTACGCGACCAGGGGCTGTCCCGGGGCAGGCCGGATCGTGGTCGCAGCGGTGCGCGCCGCCTCGGGGTCAATCTCCTCGAGGAGATCGAGCGCCCTGACGCGGACGGCCCATTCCCTGTCGCTGAGCGCGGCGCTGAGCGTCTCGTTCGCCGCCGCGCCGTACCTGGCCAGCGCCGTGAGCGCCGCCGCGCGCGCCAGATACGTGGCGTCGCCTGACCACATCCGGTAGGCATCGGCGAAGAGCTGCGGGCCATCGGCCGGCTTGAGCTCGCCCAGCTCCCGTGCCGCCGTCATGCGGATCACGACGTCGGAATCGGTCAGGTGTTTCCGCAGGATCGCTTCCACGTCCGGGGCTCTGACGCGCACCAGGCCGGAGAGGACCGGCGGGATCACGCGCCGGTCGGCGTCTGCGAGCATCGCCTCGAGCCGTGGGACCGCGACGTCGGGGGACAGCGTCGAGAGCGCGCCGGCCAGCGCGGCGCGCACGCTCCAGTGCGGATCCGGGTCGAGGCCGGAGAGCGCGAACAGGAACTGATCGGGATCGATCTGCGCCAGCGCGCGAAGCGCCTGTCCGCGCATGGCGGGCCACGGGTCGGCCACCCGATCCATCAGCGCATCGGCGGCCTGCGGCGCGAGATTCGCCAGCGGCGCGGCTGGCGAGGCCAGCGACACCAGCGCCGCGACAGCTTCCAGCCGGACGTTGGGATCGAGTTGTGGCGCGGTCACCAGGGCGAGCACGGCGGACAGCGCGCGATCGCCGCCGACCTGCGCCAGCGCCCGCACGGCGGACACGGCAACGAGCGGGTCGAGCCGCGCCGGATCGGCGAGCCCGGCCAGCGCCGCGACCGCCGCCGGGGCCTTCGCGGCGCCCAGGCCTCGCGCGGCAAACGCGCGCGTGTAGCGCCCCTCGCCGGAGGCGAGCGCGGTCAGCGCGGGCACCGCGCGCGCGTCTTCAATGCGCGCCAGCGCGAACGCCACCGGCCACCACCTGGTGACCGGCTGCCCGTCGGGTCCAATCACCGCGGATGCCAGCGGCTCGTACGCCTTGAGCCGGACCAGGGCGTACACCCCGAGGCGGAACGCCTCGAGCGGCGCGTCAGCGGGCCATTCCTCGGTGTCTGCTGGCACCGCGCCGACATTCCCCTGGGCCGCCGCCTCCCGCACCATCGCCGCGATCGGCGCGGCCGCCGCGCGGCTGCCGATCAGGCCGAGCGCTTCGGCCGCGCGGCCGCGCACGATCATCGACGTGTCCGAGAGCAGCGCCTGCAGCGGTGCCGCCGCCGGCGCCTCGCCGATCAGGCCGAGCGCGAACGCCGCCATCTGCCGAACGTCGGGATCCGGGTCTTTGAGGAGCGGCAGGAGCGGCGGCACCCCCTCCGCAACGCCGACGCGTCCCACGGCGAGCGCGGCGCGGCGCCGCACCTTCGCGTCAGGATCGGCCAGCAGCGGTACGAGGTCGGGGACGTGCGGGGGCGGCACGTTCCGCGCCTTGCGCCCGGTCGCCACCGGGGCCGGCGGCGGGTCCGCGCGGAGGATTCGCTGGTCCTCGAGACGGACGATGTCCGCCAGTTTCTGCTCGAAGGTGAACACGGGCGCCTTCGACGCGGGCGCGGACGCGCACGCGCCACCGAACAGCACCAGCGCGGGCGCGAGAACCCACCGGGGCATCGACATCGATTTCGTTTTCTCCACGACCTTTTTCATTGTACGTGCTCGATCGCTACGGCAAGCTCAACTGCCGCAGCGTCGCCGCCTGGACGCGCTCGCGATCGATCGCCACGCCAATGCCGGGCGCCGCCGGCACCGCGATCGTGCCGTCCGGCGCGACGTCGATCGCCGGCTCGATGAGGTCGGGCACGAAGTACCGGCGGCTCGCGGCGATGTCGCCGGGCAGCGAAAAGTTCGGGAGCGACGCCAGGTGCACGTTGTGTGCGCGGCCGATGCCGCTCTCGAGCATGCCGCCGTGCCACACGGGCACGCCGCGCGCCGCGCAGGCGTCGTGCAGGCGGACGGACTCGGCGTGCCCCCCCACGCGCCCGGGCTTCACGTTGATGATCCGGCACGCGCCCAGCTCGATCGCCTCGGCGGCGGCCTTCGCGTCGTGGATCGATTCGTCCAGGCACACAGGCGTTTTCAGCCGCTCCTGCAGCCGCGCGTGGTCCAGCACGTCGTCGTACCCGAGCGGCTGCTCGATCATCATCAGATCGAACTCGTCCAGGCGGCGCAGGTGATCGGCATCCGACAGCCGGTACGCCGCGTTCGCGTCGGCCATCAGCGGCACCGCGCCAAACCGCTCGCGAACCGCGCGCACCGCCTCCACGTCCCATCCGGGCTTCACCTTGATCTTGATGCGCCGGTACCCGGCGGCCATTTCCGTTTCCACTTTCGAGACCAACTGGGCCAGCGTGTCCTGGATGCCAATGGACACGCCCGACTCGATCCGCGCGCGAGTGCCGCCGAGCACGCGCGACAGCGTCAGCCCCTCCTGGCGGGCGAACAGATCCCAGGCCGCCATCTCCACGGCCGCCTTCGCCATGTTGTGTCCGCGAATGAGGGCAAGCGCGGGCAGGATCTCGCGCGGGTGCCCGAACGGCACGCCGATCACGCGGGGCGCGACAAACGCCGAAATCACGTGCCACGCCGTTTCGGTCGTCTCGGAACTGTAGAAGGGGCCGGCCTCAGCGACGCACTCGCCCCACCCTTCAGCGCCGTCGCCGAACGCCGTGACGAGCACGAATTCCCTGTCGTAGCTGCGACCGAACGAGGTCTCGAAAAAGTGCACCAGCGGCAGCCGCAGCAGCCGCAATTCCAGCCGGTCAATCCTCACGCGCGTAATGCTATCGCAAGTGCGATTTCGATATACTGCGCCCACAACACCTTGGAGTTCCGCTACTTGGCCATCGAAGGCCCCATCGGAGTCGGCAAGTCCGCGCTCGCCGAGCGCCTCGGCGCGCGCCTTGACGCGACGGTCGTCCTCGACGAGGTCGACAATCCCTTCCTCGCCGACTTCTACGCCGGGCGCGCGGGGGCGGCGTTCCAGTCACAACTCTTCTACACGCTCGCGCGGCACCGGCAGCAGACCGAGCTGCGCCAGGCGGACCTGTTCGCCCAGTCCACGGTGTCGGATTATCTGTTCGAGCGCGACCGCATCTACGCGTACTTGAACCTGGACGACAACGAGCTGTTCATCTACCAGCGGCTGTTCGACCTGCTCGCCGGTGACGTTGCCGCCCCGGATCTCGTCGTCTACCTGCAGGCGCCGACCGATGTGATGCGGCGGCGGCTGCGCGACCGCGCGAAGCGCGATCCGGATTTCGCCGTGCCGGACGACGAATACCTCAAGGAATTGAACGAGGCGTACAACCACTTCTTCTTCCATTACTCCGCCACTCCGCTGCTCGTCGTCGAAACGTCGCAGTTCGATCTCACGTGGGGAGACGCGGCGCTCGACGACCTCGTGCGCCAGCTGAAGGACATGGGCAAGGGCACCCGCTATTACGTGCCGCGCGCCTAGTGTTAAGCTCACCTGTTATGGCGTGGTTCAAGAAGGTCCGCAAGCCGATCGAGCCCCCCTCGGACAAACCGAGCCGGGTGCCCGAAGGCCTGATGGTGAAGTGCCCGTCGTGCAGCACCATCATCTACAACAAGGACCTCGCGGCAAACCTGAACGTCTGCCCGAAATGCGCGCACCATTTCAGGCTGAGTGCCGCCGAGCGGCTCCGGTCCCTCTTCGACGACACGTGGGAAGAGCATGACGCCGGCCTGGTGTCGACCGATCCCCTGGAGTTCACGGACACCAAGCCGTACAAGCAGCGGCTCAAGTCCAGCATCAAGGCGACGGGGTTGAAGGATGCGGTGATCGTCGCCAGCGGCCGGATCGACGGGATCCGCACGATCGTCGCCGCGATGGAGTACTCGTTCATCGGCGGCAGCATGGGCGCGGTCGTGGGAGAAAAGATCACGCGCGCGATCGAGCGGGCCCTCGACCAGCGAATCCCCCTGGTCATCGTCTCGTGCTCGGGCGGCGCGCGGATGATGGAAGGCATCCTCTCGCTGATGCAGCTCGCGCGGATCAGCGCGGCGCTCGCGAAGCTCGATCGCGCCGGGCTCCCCTACATCGCCGTCCTGACCGATCCGACGACCGGCGGCGTGACGGCAAGCTTCGCGATGCTGGGAGACATCAACATCGCCGAGCCGAGGGCGCTCATCGGGTTTGCCGGACCGCGCGTGATCGAGCAGACGATCCGGCAGAAGCTGCCCGAAGGTTTTCAGCGCAGCGAGTTCCTCCTCGAGAAGGGGTTCATGGACGCCATCGTGGATCGGCGCGAGATGAAGGCGACGATCGCGCGCGCGCTCCGCTTCATGCTCGCAGACGACTCTCCCGCGCTGCAAGAGGGGCCGGCGCTCGCCGACGCCGCTGTGCCGGTCGGTCCTGAGCCGGTCGAGGACGTGTCGCAGCCCTGACAGCAGGGTCCCGCCCCGTTGTCGCCGTGACCGCGCTCCAATCCGTTTTCGCCCTCGAACAGTTCGGCATCAAGCTCGGGCTCGACAACATCCGCGCGCTCTGCCAGGCGCTCGGCGGCCCGCAGCGCGCCTTCGCGACGGTGATCGTCGCGGGCACGAACGGCAAGGGCTCGGTGACGGCCATGGTGGATCGCGCACTCATCGCCGCCGGTCACCGCTCGGGGCGCTACACGTCGCCGCACCTCGTCCGCGTGGAGGAACGATTCGCGATCGACGGCGTCGAGATCGAGACGCCCGCGCTGGAGCGGGCCGCGGCACGGACCCTGGGCGCGATCGACGACCTCCTCGCGCGCGGTGTTCTCCACGCGCCCCCCACGTTCTTCGAAGCGACGACGGCCATCGCCTTCGACGTGTTTCGCGAGGCCGGCGTGGAGATCGCGGTGCTCGAGGTCGGCCTCGGCGGCCGGCTGGACGCGACCAACGTCGCCGGCGCGCTCGCCGTGGCCATCACCTCGATCGACCGCGACCACGAGCAGCAGCTCGGAAGCTCGCTCGAGCAGATCGCGCTCGAGAAGGCAGGCGTCATCAAGGCGGGCCGTCCCGTGGTCGTCGGCGCCATGACGGACGGGCCGCGGGGGGCGATCGCGCGCGTGGCGGCCGAGCGCGGCGCGCCGCTGCTCGAGGCGACCCCCGCGGGCGGCTGCCGCGCCTCCTGCCATCCGGAGGACGGCACGGTTGCGCTGGCGACGCCGCTCCGCGAGTATCCGCGGCTCACGCTCGGGCTGCCCGGCATGCACCAGGTCGCCAACGCCCTCGTCGCGGTACGGCTCCTCGAGGCGATCGACGCGGCGGGAATCCCTGTTGGCGCCGAGGCCATCGTGAGCGGCCTGCGGGACGTGCGCTGGCCGGGGCGGCTGGAGTGGATCCGCGTGGAAGGCGGCGAGCTGCTGCTCGATGCGGCGCACAATCCCGCCGGCGCGCGAAGCCTCGCGGCGCATCTGTCCGCATCCGCCCCGCTGCCCCTGGTCTTCGGTGTGATGAAAGACAAGGACGTCGGCGGAATGCTCGGCGCGCTGGCGCCGGTCGTCTCGCGCGTCATCGCGACCGAGGCGCGGACGCCACGCGCGCTGGCCGCCAATGAGGTTGCGCGCCGCGCGCGGCAGGCGTTTCCGGCGCTCGACGTCGTCTGCCTCGCCGATCCGGTCGAGGCCTGCCGCGCCGCGCTGGCCGACGCCCGGCGCGCCGTGGTCGCCGGCTCGATCTTCCTCATCGGCGAGGTGCGCGGCCGGCTGGCAAATGATATTGTTCGGTAAATCATCGGAATGAAACGTGTTGTCCTGATCCGGATCTGCGCGTGCCTCCTTGTCCTCTGGGCCGCGCGCTCGGCATCGGCGCAGACGCTCGAGGGCTGCGGCGAGAAGTGGGAGCAGACCAGCCTCGAGTTCGTGCAGGTCACGAAGGACCACATCAAGCGGACCGGCGCGGTCGAGGTGACCTGTGCCGACATGAAGTTCTTCGCCGACGAGATGGAGCTGTTCCTGGACGCGCACCGGCTCGTCGCGCGCGGCAACGTCGTCTTCACGCAAGGGGGCAGCCGGATCGGTGCGGACCGGATGGAGTTCGACACCGAGAGCCGCACGGGCGTCTTCTACAACGCGTCGGGGACGGTCTCCCTCGGCGAGCGGGCGGACCGGAGCATGTTCGGCACGCAGGAGCCCGATGCGTACTTCTACGGCGAGACGCTCGAAAAGATTGGCGCCAAGCGCTACCGGGTCACCAGGGGAGGGTTCACCACCTGCGTGCAGCCCACGCCGCGCTGGGAGATGGCGAGCCGCAGCGTCACGATCAACCTGGATGACTACGCGCTGCTGGTGAACACCGTCCTGAAGGTGAAGGGCGTGCCGGTCTTCTACCTTCCCGCGCTGTATTACCCGATGCAGGAAGACGACCGCGCGACCGGGTTTCTGCTTCCGGTGTACGGCGTCTCGACCGTGCAGGGGCAGAAGATCAGCAACGCGTTCTTCTGGGCCATCGGGCGCAGCCACGACGCGACGGTCTTCCACGACTGGTTCTCGAAAACCGGTCAGGGGATTGGCGGCGAGTACCGGTACCTGCTCGCCGGGGGCAACGGCAATCTCCAGTCGTACTGGCTTGACGAGCACGAGGCGGACATCGCGCAGCCGGACGGCTCGTCCTTCCATCGCAACCCGCGGCGCAGCTACCGGGTCGACGGCGGGTTCAACCAGGCGGTCGCGCGGAACGTCCGCGCCCGTGGGAGCGCCAATTACTTCAGCGACGTCACGGTGCAGCAGCTGTACAACCAGGACGTCTTCCGCTCGTCGAACCGCCAGCGCCGCATCGGCGGCAACGTGAGCGCCTCGTACGGCGGGTATCTCCTGACCGGCACGCTGCAGCGTGACGAGGTCTTCTTCAACGAGACGTCCTCCAGCGTGAACGGGTCGCTTCCCCGCATCGGCGTATCCCGCTCCGAGAAACCGATTGGATCCCTGCCGGTCTACTTCCAGGTGACCGGGGAGTACGGCGCGCTTGCGCGCGAGGACCGCACCGCCGAGCGGATTGTGGATCGCGGCGTGAACCGGCTCGACCTCATGCCGGCCGTTCGCTTTCCGTTCACGCGGTGGCCCTTTCTGACGATGAACTCGTCGGCCTCGTGGCGTACCACGTGGTGGAGCCGCAGCAAGGACGCGGCGACCGGCGCGCCGCTGGACGAAGGCATCTCGCGCCGGTATTTCGATCTGCAGGCCGCGTTCACCGGGCCCACGTTCAATCGCGTGTTCAACACGCCCGGGAGTGCGTACGCGGAGAAGTACAAGCACATCATCGAACCGAACCTCACCGTGCAGCGCATCACGGCGGTCGACGAATTCGATCGGGTCCTGCAGAACGACGGCACCGATACGGTGGTGGGCAGCGTGACGCGCGTGGTGTACGGCCTGACCAACCGGCTGTACGCCAAGCGCCCGGGCGGCCCCGGCGCGCCGGCGCGCGAGATCGCGCGGCTCTCGCTGTCGCAGACCTTCTACACCGACGCGAACGCGGCGGCGTTCGATCGGTACTTCCAGAGCAGTTTCAGCGGGTTCAGGCCGTCGCGGCTCTCGCCGGTCGCGGTCAATCTCGGCGTCTCGATGACCGACGACACGCAGGGGGAGCTGCGGGCCGAGTACGACACCTCGTTCAACGCCGTCCGCACGGTGAGCGCGAGCGGCACGCACCACCAGGGGCGCTGGCTCGATCTGACCGCGAGCTGGAGCCTGCGGCGGTTCATCGAGGGGCTGCCCGGGTTCGACGATCCGAACCGCAAGGACCACTATCTCAACGCCGCGACCAACCTGCGCACGCCGCGCAACCGCGTGGGCGGCGCCTACAGCTTCAACTGGGACATCGGGCGCGGGTCGTTCCTGCAGCAGCGCGTGACCGGCTATTACAACGCGCAGTGCTGCGGCGTGGCGGCGGAGTTCCAGACCTACAACTACGGCAACCTGCGGACGCTCGCCGGCGTCGCGCAGGACAGGCGGTTCAGCATCTCGGTGACGCTCGCCGGCATCGGCACGTTTTCGCCCCCCTTCGGCGGCCTGAACGGCACGCAGGAAGGACGCCGATGAGAGGCCTCATCCTGAGCGGCGGCAAGGGCACGCGGCTCCGGCCGCTGACCTACACGAGTGCGAAACAGCTGGTCCCGGTCGCCAACAAGCCGGTGCTCTTCTACGGCATCGAGGCGCTCGTCGCCGCCGGCATCCGGGAGATCGGCATCGTCGTCGGCGAAACGCAGGCGGAGATCCGCGCGGCGGTCGGCGACGGGTCGCGCTGGGGGGCGCGCGTGACCTACATCGAGCAGGACGCGCCGCGGGGACTCGCCCACGCGGTCCTCATCAGCGAGCCGTTTCTCTCTGGCAAGCCGTTCGTGATGTATCTCGGCGATAATCTGCTGAACAAGGGGATCACGCCGTTCGTCGAGGAGTTCGTCGCGGCGCGCCCGGCCGCGCAGATCCTGCTCGCGCGCGTGCCCGACCCGCACCGCTTCGGCGTGGCGCAGCTGGTCGACGGCCGCGTCGTCCGCCTGGTGGAGAAGCCGAAGGAGCCGATCAGCGATTACGCGCTGGTCGGCGTGTACATGTTCGGCGCCGAGGTGTTCGAGTCGGTCAAGCGCATCAAGCCGAGCCAGCGCGACGAGCTGGAGATCACCGACGCGATCCAGGACCTGATTGACCGCGGCCTCGAGGTGAGGCCGCACGTCGTGGACGGTTGGTGGAAGGACACCGGGAAGCTCGACGACATGCTCGAAGCCAACCGGCTGATCCTCGACACGATCGCCCGGCGGATCGACGGGACCGTGGACGACGAGTCGCGGATCGAGGGCAAGGTGATCGTGGAGCCGGGCGCCGTCATCGAGCGATCGGTGATCCGAGGCCCGGTGATCGTGGGCGCCGGATCGCGCATCGTGCACGCGTACATCGGCCCGTTCACGTCGATCATGAACGACGTGGAGATCCGGGACTCGGAAGTCGAGCACAGCATCATCCTCGAAGGCAGCGTGATCAGCGACCTCGCGAGCCGCATCGAGGACAGCCTGATTGGGAAGAACGTCCGCATCTATCGGCTGCCCGTGAAGCCGTCCGCGTACCGCTTCATGCTCGGGGACAGCTCGGAGATCGGCATCCGCTGGTAGGACAGGAGCGCCATGACGCAGCCGACCACCTACGTCGCCAGGACGTCCACGCGGATCGACGGCGTGAAGACGAAGGACCTCCGCCTGATTCCCGACGAGCGGGGCTGGCTCCTCGAAATCCTTCGCAGCGACGACGAGGTGTTCCACAAGTTCGGGCAGGTGTACGTGTCGGCGACCTACCCGGGCGTGGTCAAGGCGTGGCATTACCACGAGAAGCAGGTGGACAACTTCGCGTGCGTCGCCGGCATGGTCAAGCTCGTGCTGGTGGATACCCGCGAGGGCTCGCCGACCCATGGCGTCGTGAACGAGTTCTACCTCGGCACGCAGCACGCGCTGCTCGTGCAGATTCCCGCGCGCGTGTACCACGGGTGGAAGTGCGTCAGCGTCGAGCCCTCGCTCGTCCTCAATATCCCGAGCGAGCCGTATCAGCACGACGCCCCGGACGAGTACCGCCTGGATCCGCACGGAACGCTTCCCTACGACTGGTCACGGAAAGATGGTTAGCGTCCTCGTCACGGGCGGCGCCGGCTTCATCGGCAGCAACTTCGTCCGCCACGCGCTCGCGGCTCACCCGGACTGGCACGTCACCACGCTCGACAAGCTGACGTATGCGGGCCGCGTCGAAAACCTGAAGGAGGTCTTCGAGCATCCGCGGCACACGTTCGTGCACGGCGACATCATCGACGCCGCGGTGGCGGCGCCCCTGGTGGACCAGTCCGAGATCGTCGTCCACTTCGCGGCCGAGACGCACGTGGACCGCTCGATCATGAGCGCCGGCGAGTTCATCACCACCGACGTGTTCGGGACCTTCGTGCTCCTCGAGGCGGCGCGGACCGCACCGCGGCTCCGTCGGTTCGTGCAGATCTCGACCGACGAGGTCTACGGGAGCGTGGCGCACGGGGCGAGCCGCGAGACCGACGAGCTGAAGCCTCGCAATCCGTACGCGGCGAGCAAGGCCGGCGCCGACCGCCTCGCGTACAGCTTCTGGGCCACGTACGGCGTGCCGGTCCTGATCGTGCGCGCGTCGAACAATTACGGGCCGTTCCAGTTCCCGGAGAAGATCATCCCGCTGTTCATCACCAACGCGGTCGACAGCCTGCCGCTGCCGCTCTACGGCGACGGGCTCAACGTCCGTGACTGGCTGCACGTCAGCGATCATTGCCGCGCGATCGATGTCGTGCTCGAGAAGGGACAGGGGGGCGAGGTCTACAACGTGGGTGGCGGCAACGAGGTCAGGAACATCGACCTGACGCGTCGCATCCTGGAGCTGACGTCGCGCCCGGACTCCCTCGTCAGGCCGGTCGCCGACCGGCCTGGCCACGATCGGCGGTACGCCCTCGACAGTGCGAAGCTGCGCGCGCTCGGCTGGCATCCCCAGATTCGATTCGACGACGGCTTGCGCGGCACCGTGGAGTGGTACCGGCAGAACGAGTGGTGGTGGCGCCCCGTCAAGGAACGCGACGAGCGGTACCGCGCGTTTTACGAAGCGCAGTACGGCCGCCGCGTGACCTCCTGATCGCCATCGTGGATCGTCCCGTCATCGTGACCGGCGCCGCGGGCTTTGCCGGCAGCCATCTGCTCGATCGGCTCGTGCAGCGGATGCCGGCCGGGCAGCCGCTCGTCGCCTGGCGCCGCCCCGGCGGCACCGCGCCGCGCGTCGTGTCGCCGCGCGTGGCATGGCAGGCGGTTGACGCGCTCGACGCCGACGCGGTCGACGCGGCGATCGCCGCGGCCGCGCCCGCCACGATGTACCACTTCGCCGGCTCGCCGCACGTCGCCAGCTCGTGGTCCGACACGCTCGTTCCGTTGCAGTCGAACGTCCTGGCGACCCACTACGTGCTGCTGTCCCTCGAGCGGCATGCGCCGGATGCCCGGCTGCTCGTGCCCTCGTCGGCGCTGGTGTACAGGCCTCACGGCCAGGCGTTGCGCGAAGATGCTCCCGTGGCGCCTCGCACCCCCTACGGCATCAGCAAGCTCGCCCAGGAAATGCTCGCGCGGCGCGCGGAATCCGACCGCCGGATCCAGGCGCTGATCGCGCGCCCGTTCAATCACATCGGACCGCGCCAGGAAGCGTCGTTTGTCGCATCCGCATTCGCCCGGCAGATCGCCGACGCCGAAGCGGGGCTCGTGGAGCCGGTGATCCGCGTCGGGAACCTCGACGCGCGTCGCGACCTCACCGACGTGCGCGACACCGTGCGGGCCTACGAGCTGATTGCCGAGCGTGGCGTGCCCGGCCGCGTCTACAACGTCTGCTCGGGGCAGGCGTACCGGATCGGCGACCTGCTCGAACGCCTCGTCTCGCTCGCGCGCGTGCGCGTGGAGGTCCGGCCCGACCCCGGCCGGCTGCGTCCCTCCGACACGCCGGTGCTGCTCGGCGATCCGTCGCGCATCGCCGCCGAACTGGGCTGGCGCGCCGAGATCCCGATCCAGGAGACGCTGGCCGATCTGCTCTCGCACTGGCGCATGCAGGTCGCCGCAGGCAGGTCACCCGCGTGAGCCGCGTCTCCGAGGATCTGCGCCAGGTCGTTCACGTCACGATGGGAGCGTGGGCGATCGTGCTGCGCTGGGCGACGTGGCCGCAGGCGGCCGCGCTGGCCGCGACCGCGCTGCTGTTCAACTGGCTGGTGCTGCCGCGCATCGGCGGCCGTTCGATGTACCGGCACGTCGATCGGGCGCGCGGATATCCGATCGGCATCCTCCTCTACCCGTTCGTGGTGCTCGTCCTCGTCCTGATCTTCCGGCAGCGGCTCGACATCGTCGCGGGCGCGTGGGGCATCCTCGCGGCCGGTGACGGCTTCGCAACGCTCGTCGGGCGTCGCGCGCCGGTGGCGCGCCTTCCGTGGAACGCGGAAAAGTCCGTCGGCGGGACGATCGCGTTCGTGGTGTCCGGCACCCTGGCCGGCGCCGCGCTGGGGTGGTTTGTCGCGGGCGGAATCGGCGCGGCGCAGGGACTGGCCTACTGGCTGCTCGTGGCGTTCGCTGCCGCGCTGGCCTCGGGACTCGTCGAAACGATCCCCGTGCGGCTCGATGACAACATCTCGGTGGCCGCTGCCGCCGCGTTCGTGATCGTATGCGCCGACATCAGCAGCGCGGCATCGTGGTCGCTTCACGCGGCAGACACGTGGCCGCGCATCGCGATTGGCCTCGCGCTCAACGCCGCCGTCGCCCTGGCGGGATGGATGGCGGGCACCGTGTCGCGATCCGGCGTCGTCGCGGGGATCGCGATCGGCACGATTGTGTTCGCGGCGGCCGGTACCGGCGCGTGGATCCTGCTGTTGCTGTCGTTTGGCGCCGCCGCGGTGACCTCGAGGATTGGCTACAAGCGGAAGCTGCAGCTCGGGATTGCCGAGGAGCGCGGCGGGCGGCGCGGCGCGGCGAACGCCGTCGCCAACACCGGCCTCGCCGCCATTGCGGCAGTCCTCGCCGTGATCTCTCCTTATCGCGCCGAAGCACTGCTGGCAACCGCCGTGGCGCTCATCGCCGGCAGCAGCGACACGGTGGCGAGCGAAATCGGCAAAGCGTTCGGCCGCCGCACGCTCCTCGTCGTCGGCTTCCGGCCGGTACCGCCGGGCACCTCCGGGGCGTTGTCCCTCGAGGGAACCGCGGCGGGCGTCGCCGCCGCCGCCTTGCTCGGCCTCGTCGCGGTGCGCGTCGGGCTGGTGCCCCAGGCCATGCTGCTGATCGTCGTCATCGCCGCAACGGCCGCATCGCTCATCGAGAGCGCGCTCGGGGCGACGCTGGAAGCGCCGCGGGTGCTCAACAACGATCTGCTGAACTTCGTGAACACCGCGGCCGCTGCCGCCATCGCGCTGCTGCTCGCGTCACGACTCTGATGGGACTCGGATGAATCGCTGGCGCACCTACTTCGAATTCGGACGTCCCTTCACGCTCGTCGCGCCGGCGCTCGGCGTCGTCTCCGGCGCCGTGACGGCCGCCGGCGCCGCGCCACGCGAACCGTGGGCCCTCACGCTTCTGACCTACCCGCTGCTCGGCGCGTCGATGGCGGCCGTGCTCAACGCGGGAAACAACGCACTCAACCAGATCTATGACCTGGAGATCGACCGCGTCAACAAGCCAAGACGCCCGCTGCCGAGCGGCCGACTGGCGCTCCGCGAGGCATGGGGGTTCACAATCCTCTGCTACGTGGTCGCGTTGATCCTGGCGTGGTTCGTCGCGCCTGGCGGACGTCACGAGTGCTTCTGGATCGTGCTCGCCGCCGTGGTCTGCACCCACATGTATTCGGTGCCGCCGCTGCGCACCAAACGCCTCGGCATTTGGGCCAACGTGACGATCGCGATCCCTCGCGGGCTGCTGCTGAAGGTCGCGGGCTGGTCGACCGTCAAGACCGTCGTCGGCGTCGAGCCGTGGTACATCGGGTCAATCTTCGGGCTGTTTCTGCTGGGCGCGTCGACGACGAAGGACTTTGCCGATATGGATGGGGACCGGCGCGGCGGCTGCCGCACGCTGCCGATCGTCTACGGCGTGTCGCGCGCCGCGTGGATGATCTCCCCGTCGTTCGTGGTGCCCTTCCTGATGATCAACATCGGCGCGTCGACCCACATCCTCACGGGACATTTCTGGATGCTGCAGACGCTTGGCGCCCTCATGACGGCGTACGGGATTTACGTGTGCTACCTCATGCTGCGGCGGCCGGAGGACCTCGCGGTGGAAGAGAACCACGTCTCCTGGGCGCACATGTATCGAATGATGTTCGTCGCCCAGACCGGCTTCGCCGCCGCCTATCTGTTCTGAAGCGCAACAGTCGAGGAAGTGTGACAGTCACACTTACGTTCCGGGCGATCTCAGGACCCGGCGTCTGTACCTACGCCACGGCGGCGGCCCCCTTCACCAGCCGCATCCCCGCGGACTCGATGACGACCTGGCCCTTGTCGCAGGTCACGCGGAACTCGACCCCGCCCTGCCAGAACTGGCTGATCGGCAGCTTCACGTTCAGCTCGATGACCCGCTTCAGGAAACGGGCGCCGTACGGGAGGCTGTACCCGTCGCGCACGAGTTGATTGATCGCCTCGGGGTCGATCGTCAGCAGCTTGCCGGACTTCTCCAGCGTCGCCGCGATCTTGGCCAGCTCCTGCTCGGCAATGATCCGCACGTCGTCGTGGGTCAGCGGTGTGAACAGCACAACTTCATCGATGCGGTTCCGGAACTCGGGCGCGAAGCAGCGCTCCAGATCCTTCATGACCTCGCCCCGCACCTGGTCGATCCCGGTCTGCCCCGAGCAGAACCCAAGCGGGTTGGTCAGCTTGCGGAAGTGCTCCGTCCCGGCGTTCGACGTCATGATGACGATCGCGTCCGAGAGATACACGCGCTTGCCGCGACCGTCGGTCACCCAGCCCTCGTCGAACGCCTGCAGGAACAGGTTCAGCATGTTCGGGCTGGCCTTCTCGATCTCGTCGAGCAGCACCACGCTGTACGGGTTGTCCTTCAGCTGATTGGTCAGGACGCCCCCTCGCTCCGATCCCACGATGCCGCGCGGCATGCCGATCATCTTGTCCACGCCGACCGCGCCGTCCTGGTACTCGGACATGTCCACGCGGATCATCTTCTTGTCGTCGCCGAAGAGGAACTCCGCCACCGACTTGGCGAGCTCCGTCTTCCCGACGCCCGTCGGCCCGAGGAACAGCAACACGCCATCCGGCCGGTCGAACCCGTCCTTCAGGGGCCCCTTGTTCAGCACGAGGCGCCGCGCAACCGACCCTATCGCCTGCCGCTGCCCGACGACACGCCGGGAGAGGCTCGACTCGATGTCCTTGAACCGATCCGTCACGTCGCGGAACACCATGTCCTTGGGAATCCGCGCGACGTTGGAGATGACGTCCGCGACGTCGTCGCCGCGCACTTCGTAGCGCTTGTCGATCTCCGCGCGGACCGACGCGGTGTCGAGCCAGCCGATGACCTTGTCGGGCAGCTGGAGATGGCGCATGTACCGGTACGACATCTCGAGCGCCATCTCGACGGCCTCGTCGAGGATGCGCACCGAGTAGTTCCGCTCGAGCCGCGGGCGCAGGTTGTACAGGATCGTCCGCGTCTGCTCGATCGACGGCTCCGCGATGTACACCGTGCGGAATCGCCGCGCGAGCGCCTCGTCTTCCTGGATGAACTCCTTGTACTCGCCCATCGTCGTGGCGCCGATGATGCGGACCTCGCCGCGGGCCAGCACGGACTTGAAGACGTTCGCGGCGTCGGACGGCGCGCCAAGCGCGGAGCCCGCGCCGATCATCGTGTGCACTTCGTCGATGAACAGGATGAGGTTGGGGCGCTCCTTGATCTCGCGGATCACGTTCTGGATGCGATCCTCGAACATGCCGCGGAGCATCGTGCCGGCCACCATCGTGTTCATCTGCAGATTCACGATCTGGCAGTCGCGCAGCCGCACGGGGATGCTTTCGGGCTCGAACTCGATCCGTCTCGCGAGCCCCTCGACGATGGCGGTCTTGCCGACGCCGGGCTCTCCGATCAGGAGCACGGAGTTCGACCGTTCGCGGTGGCAGAGGATCTCGAGCGCCTGCTGCATCTCCGCCTCGCGGCCGAACACAGGCGGCAGCTTGTCCTGCCACGCAAGCTGGTTGAGGTTCGTCGCGAAATGCTTGAGGAACGGCGGCAGCTCGAAGCGCTTCTTCAGACGCTCCTCGCGGACCTCCTGGTCGCGCATGCGGGTCGTCAGGCGCGAAACGAGCACCTCCGGCTCGATCCCCTGGCGTCGCAGGATCGACACCGGCACGCCCTGCGTCTCCTCGAAGATCGCGGAAAACAGATCCACCGCTTCGATCGCGTGGCGGCCGCAGCGGCTCGCGTGGAGCAGCGCGAGCTTGAACAGAAGCTTGGTGGCCGGGGCCACGCGCAACTCCCGACCGGAGGCCGGCAGCATCCGCAGGTGCTCTTCGAGCGCCTGGAGGAACTGGTGGGGGTTGAGATCGTTGTCGCGCATGACCTGCCCGAAGAAGTCCCACTCGACCTGCGCGAAGGCCAGGCACACGTGTTCGTTGGTCAGCAGCGCGTGCTCGCGGCGGCGAGCTTCCTCGACGGCCCGGTCCACGACGCGCTCGGCCGATTCGGCCAACCTGTTCTGCGGGATGTCGAGATCCTCAACCACGTTCGGCCCTCCGTGCAGTACTCAGGAACGGCGAAACGCAAAATGCGCGCCCGCGCGATGGTGCAAAGCTGGGCTGTGGAAGTGATTGAAAAGGAAAGGCGGGACAGTTCGACGTTCCCCGCGGGTCGAGGAAAGGAGTGCTGCCCCGCTTACGGCGCGGAAACGGCTTACCTACCTGATCGTGCCGAGGAGCGCCGCGATGCGCTGCTCGGTGGGCGGGTGCGTGCTGAACAGCGACATCAGCCCGCCGCCCGAAAACGGCTTGACGATGAACATGTGGGCGGTCGCGGGGTTGGCGTCCAGCGGCACGCGCCGGGCCGCCGCTTCGATCTTGCGAAGCGCGTCGGCGAGTCCGTAGGGATTGCCCGCGATCGCCGCGCCCCCCGCGTCGGCCGCGAACTCGCGCGACCGCGAGATCGCCGCCTGGATCAGCATCGCGGCGAGAGGCGCGAGGATGACCATCGCGATCATCGCGATCGGGTTCCCTCCTTCGCGCTCGTCACGGCCGCCCATGCCGAACCACATGGACATGCGGACGAACATCATGAGGGCGGCCGCGATGGTCGCGGCCACCGAGCTGATCAGGATGTCGCGGTGCTTCACGTGCGCAAGCTCGTGCGCCATGACGCCTTCGAGTTCGTGCTCCGACAGCACGCGCAGGATCCCCTCGGTCGCGGCAACCGACGCGTGCGACGGGTTCCGCCCGGTGGCAAACGCGTTGGGGGACGCATCCGGAATCACGTACACCTTCGGCATCGGCAGGCTGGCACGCTGCACGAGGCGCGCGACGACCCGGTGCAGCGGGTGCTCCGGACCAACCTGTTTCGCCCCGTACATGCGAAGCACGATCTTGTCGGAGAACCAGTACGACACGAGGTTCATCAACGCCGCGAAGATGAAGGCCGTGACCAGCCCCTGCGAGCCGCCCAGCATTTCGCCCACGACCAGCACGAGCGCGCTGAGCAGGCCGAGCAGGAACGCCGTCTTCAATCCATTCATGGCCCTATCTTACCAGCCTTTGCGATGCGGCTCACGAGCCCGGCGACGAGCGCGGCCCGCCACGCCAGGCTCGAGATCAGGACGTGCTCGTGCACGGCGTGCGCGCCATCGCCGTCCGGACCGAGCCCGTCCAGCGTGGGCACGCCGAGCGCCGCGGTGAAGCTGCCATCGGATCCACCGCCCGTGCCCCCCTCCCGCAACTCACGGCCGAGATCGCGCGAGACGTCCCTCGCCATCTCGTACAGACGCACAACGGCCGCCGTGCGTTCCAGCGGCGGCCGCTCGAAACCCCCTGCGAGCGTCAGGGTTGTGCGCGGATCCTGGACGGACAGCGATCGAAACGCGTCTTCCACGCGGCGGGCGTCCTCCATGCGCGGGGCGCGCACGTCGACGGTGGCGCGCGCCTGTTCGGCAATCACGTTCGGGCGGGTGCCGCCGCTGATGATTCCCACGTTGACCGAGACACCGCGCGAGAGATCCTGCAGCGCTTCGACGCGCGCGATCTGGCGCGCCAGCTCATGGATGGCGCTCGCCCCCTTTCCGGGATCGATCCCGGCGTGGGCCGACACGCCGCCAATCGCCAGCTCGAACTGTCCGACGGCCTGGCGGCTCGTCTTCACCGCGCCTCCAGGCAGGGCGGGCTCGAGCACCAGCACCGCGTCGCTCCGGCGTGCCTCCTCTTCGATCAGCTCCCGGGATGCCGCGCTGCCGATCTCCTCGTCGGTCGTGCACAGGATGACGCGCCGCATGCCATCGGCTTCCTTCGCGCGATCGATCGCGCGCATCGCCGTCATCGCGACCACAAGGCCGGCTTTCATGTCGAGCGTGCCGGGACCGTGGAGCCGATCCCCCGTGCGCCGGACGGGCATGCGTTCGAGCTGCCCCACCGGCCAGACCGTGTCGAGATGGCCAAGCAGCAGCACCTGGCGCGTGCCGCGGCCGAACGCCGCGCGAATCGGATCCCCGGAGGCGGCGCGCCCGATGCGCTGGACGCGGCCGCCGATGGACGTCAGCCGCTCGGCCAGGATCTCACCGCAGCGATCGACCGCCGACTTGTCGGTGCTGGGCGATTCGGCGCGCACGAGCCGCTCGATCTCATCGAGCATCCACCCCAGTTGCGATTCGCAAAAGGCCTGCATCCCGGACACTCGTCTTATAATGAGGTGGCGATGGTCACCGCGGCAATCCTCGTCGTGCTCGGTCTTGCGCAGCAGCAGCCGGTGCCGCAGCCGTTCCCGCGCCCCGGTTCGCCGCAGCGTCCGGCGCCGCCGGTCACCGGGCCGGCGCCGCAGCAGCCGGCCACCGCGCCGGCACCGGGCGCGCCGCAGCCGGCCACCGCAAAGGGGGCCGGCACTCCCACGGACGAGGCGCTCGGCGGCCTGCCAGTCTATCCCGCTGCCACGTATCTCACCTCGACCGACGCGGGGCAGGGGCAGCGTTACTACCTCTACGGAACGAACGCCACCTTCGTGGAGATCGTGGCCTACTACAAGACGTACCTGAAACAGCGCGGCAACGAGGTCTTTGACAACGACCCGCCGACGCACGTCTTCGAAGTGGGCCGCTTCCGCGAGGAGACGATGGCGTATCCGCCCGGAATCACGGTGAAGGACTACACCTGGAACGGCGCGGAAGGGTATCTCTACGTGCGGCCCGGCCAGGCGCCCCAGCGATACCGCACGATTATCCAGATCGTTCCGGCGCCGGCGACTGCCCGATAGCGCACCGCAGGCACTCGCGCGTTCCGCGGTGCTCCCTACGTTCTCACGTAGATTTCGCCCGCCTTCCGGAACTCGACCGCTTTCTCCTTCATTCCGGCGTCGCGGATCTGCTGCGTCAGCTCCATCGCGCAGAACTTCGGGCCGCACATCGAGCAGAAGTGCGCCAGCTTCGCGCCTTCGGCCGGCATCGTCTCGTCGTGGTACGCGCGCGCGGTCACCGGGTCGAGCGCGAGATTGAACTGGTCCTGCCAGCGGAACTCGAAGCGCGCGCGCGACAGCGCGTCGTCCCATTCGCGTGCGCGCGGGTGCCCTTTCGCCAGGTCCGCGGCGTGCGCCGCGATCTTATAGGCGATGACGCCCGCTTTCACGTCGTCACGGTTGGGCAGGCCGAGGTGCTCCTTCGGCGTCACGTAGCAGAGCATGGCGGTGCCGTACCAGCCGATCATCGCCGCGCCGATGGCGGACGTGATGTGGTCGTATCCCGGCGCAATGTCGGTGGTGAGCGGGCCGAGCGTGTAGAACGGCGCCTCGTCGCACCACTCGAGCTGCTTGTCCATGTTCTCCTTGATGAGGTGCATGGGGATGTGCCCCGGGCCCTCGTTCATGACCTGGATGTCGTGCTCCCATGCGATTCGCGTCAGCTCCCCCTGCGTCCGCAGTTCGGCAAACTGCGCCTCATCGTTCGCGTCTGCGATCGAGCCCGGGCGAAGACCGTCGCCCAGCGAGAACGCGACGTCGTAGCGCGCCATGATCTCGCACAGCTCGCGGAAGTGCGTGTAGAGGAAGTTTTCCTTGTGGTGGGCGAGGCACCACTTTGCCAGGATCGAGCCGCCGCGCGACACGATGCCGGTGACGCGCGCCGCGGTGAGCGGGATGTACCGCAGCAGGACGCCCGCATGCACCGTGAAGTAATCGACCCCCTGCTCGCACTGCTCGACGATCGTGTCGCGATAGATCTCCCACGTGAGTTCTTCCGGGCGGCCACCGACCTTCTCGAGCGCCTGGTAGATGGGCACGGTGCCGATCGGCACCGGCGAGTTCCGGATGATCCACTCGCGGGTCTCGTGAATGTCCT